>CAYQDT010000233.1:0-6204 GCA_964416225.1 uncultured bacterium | reverse complement strand
AGCCACTCCCGCCCAGCGGACCATCCGGTGGCGCGGAGCCCCTCCGCCCTCGCACGAGCGCCGCGCGGACCGCCGTCCGCCGCGGAATGCAGTCAGAATAGGGGTCGTGGGAAAGGGGTGCGTCCATGCATCTGCTCTCTTCTTTCGCCGGAATGGCCGCCCACGCGGGGTGGACGGCCGCCGATTCCGTACTGGGCCGGTTCGACGGGGTGCTGGTCGGCCGGATGGTGTGGACTCTGCTCCTCTGCGGAGCGGTCGTGCTGGAGCGCTCGACGCACGAGCGGGCCAGTGGATTCCGGACCCATATCCTGGTCGGGCTCGCGGCCTGCCTGATGACGCTGGCCGGCGGCTACGGCTTCCGGGAGCTCCACACGGCGGGAGACCCAATGCGGATTGCCAGCTACGTCGTCTCCGGAATCGGCTTCCTCGGGGCGGGGGCGATCCTCCGTCACGGGACCACGGTGCGCGGTCTCACCACCGCGGCCAGCCTCTGGAGTGCGGCGGGGGTCGGACTGACGGTCGGCGTCGGCCTGGGCTGGCTTGCGACCGTCTCCGTGCTGCTCATCCTCTTCACGCTCGCGCCGCTCCAGAAGTGGGAAGCGCGCCTCTCGCTGGGAACGCGCGCCGGCGAGCTCGCGATCCATCTCCGCGAGGCGGGCAAGCCGGTCGGGCGAGTGCTGACGCTCCTCGGCCAGGCGGGGATCACCGTCCGCCGGGCGACCGTGCTGCCCGGGGCCGGAGCCGGCGCCGTCCTGCGGGTGGAGCTCGGCGCGGCGCTCACGCCGGATGAGCTGCATCCCCTCGTGGAGCGGCTCCTGGCCCACCCGGACGTGGTGCGGGTGCACACCGCTCCGGCCGCAGGCGGACGGACGGAGGGAACGGCGGGTGACGCCGGGACGGATCCCGCTCCCACGCGGGGCGCGGACCGGCGTCCCTGCGCCGCCCGCGAATTTTAATGGACCCGAGCGAGAGGAGATTCAGCCATGCTCAAGAGAACCCGGGCGCTCGATTTGCCGGGGCGCCCCGTGCAGCCATCCGTCGCGGGGCGCCCCTCCCCTGCCACTGGGCCAGACCGAAGAAGCCGTCCCGTCATGAAGATCCATACCCTCCCCCTTCCGCGGCGCGGGCGAGGCGCCCTCGCGGCACTGCTGACCGTCCTCCCGGCGTTGCTGGCCGCGGTCCCGGCGCAGGCACAGCGGGAGCCGGCCGTGCCCCCGTCGCAGCCGGGCGAGAACCCCACCAAAGAGCCGTCCGGCGAGGCGAAGGCCGACCGGCCGTATGAGCTGGGTCTGCAGTCCACGGTGATCCTCCAGCATGCCTTCCGGTTTCACTCCCCGTACCAGGGCGCCAACAGCTTTCGCTCCCACAACGAGACGGAGCTGTCCGACACCTACACCCTCTACCTCGGCTGGCGCCCGGCCCGGAACGTGGAGCTGTATCTGAACCCGGAGATGGCCCGGGGGCAGGGTCTGAGCCAGGCGCTCGGCATCGCGGGATACGTGAACGGCGACGTGATCCGGAACCCGGCGCTCGGACAGGAGCCGTACCTGGCCCGCTACTTCGCGCGGTGGACCGTCCCGCTGCACGGAGGGGGGACGGAGAAGATCGAGCCGGGCGAGAACAAGATCGGGGGCACGGCGCCGGCTCACCGCCTGGTCTTCACGGCGGGGAAGCTGGGCACCAATGACCTTTTCGATCTCAACCGGTACGCCAACAGCACCCGCACCCAGTTCCTGAACTGGGCGCTCATCAATGGCGCCGCCTACGACTACGCGGCGGATACCCGCGGGTACAGCCAGGGCGCCGCGGTGGAGTGGGTGCATCCGAAGTGGGTGCTCCGCCTGGGCTCCTTCCAGATGCCGCGGATCGCAAACGGGCCGGAGCTGGCGACCAACCTGGGGACCAGCCGGGGCGATCAGGTGGAGCTGGAGCTCCGGCCGAAGCTCCTGCGCGGAAAGGGAGAGCCGGCGGTGATCCGGCTGCTCGGCTACCGGAACCTCGCTCACATGGGCCGGTACCGGGACGCGCTGAACCAGGCGCACGGCACCGGCCGCCCGCCGGACATCACGGCCGTGGAGCGGAGCGGAGCGGAGAAGCTGGGGTTCGGAATCAACGTGGAGCAGCCGCTGGCGGACGACGGCGAGACGGGCCTCTTCGGACGGCTCACCTGGAATGACGACCAGACCGAGAGCTTCGCCTTTACGGAAGCAGGGAGCAGCCTCACCCTGGGGGGCCAGCTCTCCGGCGCCCGCTGGGGACAGCCGAAGGACCGGCTCGGAGTGGCGGTGGTGCAGAGCGGCCTCTCCCGCGCCCACCGCGCCTACCTGGCGGCGGGGGGCCTCGGCTTCATCCTGGGGGACGGGCGCCTGAGCTACGGGCCGGAGCAGATCCTGGAGGCGTACTACAGTCACCAGCTCAACAAGTACTTCTCCGTCTCGGCGGACTACCAGCTCATCAACCACCCCGGCTACAACCGGGACCGGGGCCCGGTGTCCGTGATCGGACTGCGCCTGCATCTGGAGTACTGACGGGGTCTCATCGAAACCGGGTGCGAGGTCGATGCGGTGCCGAGCGCCAGCGAGAAGCGGGGCCGCGGGGAGACGCCGGAGGGCGGCGCCGCGGCCCTTCGCCGCCGCTCATGGGAAGCACGGACGCTCCACCCGGACCCTTAAGATTTCGTAAACCGGTTCGGTGCGCAGCACCGCGGGGAATAAGCGAGGGATTATCCCTCGATCGACAGGACGACCGATGCCCTTGCCGCCCAAACTCCCGAAGCCGCCCACTCTGGATGAGGTCCGGCGCGGACGCCGCCCCGTCCGCAATATTGCCGCCGAACTGGAAAAACAGCTCTCGCCGCTGGACCGCTTCGCCGTGGAGCTGACCGAGCGGGTCGGAAGTATCGGCTTCTTTCTGATCATCTTCTCCTGGACCGTCCTCTGGCTCGGGTGGAACTCCCTGGCGCCGAAGCACCTGCGGTTCGACCCGCCCATGGGCTTCGTCCTCTGGCTGTTCATCTCGAACGTGATCCAGATCTTGCTGATGCCGATGATTCTGCTCGGCCAGAATATGCAGAGCCGCCTCTCCGACCTGCGCGCGCAGTCCGACTACGAGGTGAACCTGCGCGCCGAGAGTGAGATCGAGGTGATCCTGCGCCACATGGAGTACCAGAACGAGCTGCTGCTCCTCACCATCAACCGGCTCGGGGTGCGCGAGGATGAGCTGCATGGTACGCTGGAGCAGGCTGCGCGGACCGTCGCGGACGCGGTGAGAGGGGTCGAGAAGCAGTGCGGACCGGAAGAGCCGGCCGCACGGGGATGACGGCGGGCCCGCGGGATGGACTCGAACCCCGGAGCCGCGGAGAGACCGGGGCCGTGAACGGGAAGCATCCCGCAAGCGGGACCCGCGGCGCGGACCGGGGCGGGCCGGTCCCCCTGGTTCCCCGGGATGAAACACCGCTGAGCACGCGCCGATGAAGATCATCCTCGGCTCCTCTTCCCCGTACCGGCAGCAGCTCCTCCGGGAGCTGGGCTATTCGTTCGAAGTGCTCTCGCCGGGGATCGACGAGCAGGCGATCCGGGCGGAGGACCCGGCCGCGCTGACGCTCGCCCTGGCGGAGGCGAAGGGCGATGCGGTGGCGGCCCGGGTGCGGGAGCCGGCGCTCATCCTCTCCGCGGACCAGGTGGTGACCCACGGCGGAGCGATCCGGGAAAAGCCTCGCTCCGAGGCGGAGGCCCGCCATTTTCTGCGCACGGCCTCGCAGGCGCCGCTGGAGACGGTGAGCGCGGTGGCCGTCACGCATGTGCCCACCGGCAGCCGCGCGGCGGGAGTCGAGGTGGTGCGCATCCACCTCGCGCCGATTCCGGAGGCGGTCATCGAGCGCCTCGTGCGGGAAGGCGAGGTGCTGCACTGCGCCGGCGCGCTGCGGCTGGAGGACCCGCTGCTGGCCCCCTACCTCCGCGGCCTCTCCGGGATGCTGGACAGCGTGATGGGGCTTCCGAAGGAGCTCACCCGCCGCCTGATCCACGAAGTGGAAGCGCGCATCGCCTGAAGCACCGGTGGGACCCCGCCCCGAGCGACGACGCGCCGGGCAGCGGTCCCGCCGGAACTGCCGGCCGGTTGGCTCCCCGCGCAGCGGGCTTGCCGGTTGTCCCCTCCCCGGCCCTCCGCGGACCGATGGGACCGTTGATGGATAGGCGAGCGCCTTATCACTAACCGGGTGACCTGATATAAGTCTGTTGATCAGACCATATTTTCAGGGGAACAGGAGCCCGAAATGAGGCCCGCCACCAGAATGTCCACGCCGCACCGCCGTCGCGCGCCCTTGCTGTCCGTCACCGCGGCGGCCGTACTGCTGCTCGCGGCTGCCTCGCAAGCCCGGGCCCATGAGCCGCTCTGGGGAGAGACGCCCACCATCTTCGGCTTCGGGGTGATCCATCCCGAGGTAATGGCGGGCTACCACGATGCCGGCGACCTGAAAGGCGGCGGGATCCGGTCGCGGCTGTTCCACGAGCGCACCGTGGTCGGCTACGCCCCCAGCAAGGCCATCAATTTGATGCTGGAGATCCCGTGGATGGAGGCGGTCCGGGAGCAGCGGATCGGCGGCGGACGCCGCCGGGTGGTGATCAACGGCCTCGGCGATCTCACGCTCATGGCCAAGCGCCGCTTCTCCGTCCATCAGGCGGAGTCACTGAACATTCAGCACTCGCTGATGTACGGCATCAAGCTCCCCACGGGCGAGAGCGACCACCGCGATCCCAGCGGCCGCCGCGCCTCCCCCTTCGACCAGCCGGGGACCGGCAAGCCCGGCTTCCTGCTCGGCTACGCGGGAGACCGGGAGCAGCTCATCCAGACCATCTGGGGAAGCGTGATCTGGACCCGCGACGTCGGCGGCGGCTTCCAGCGCGGCGACATGGTGGAGGCGGACACCGCGTACGGGCGGTGGCTGGTTCGCCCGAACCAGGCGAGCGAGCTGGGATATAACCTGGCCGCCGGGCTCCACGGTGAATTCCACGCCAGCGACACGCGGGCGTCCGGCCACAGCGCCGACAATGAGCACACGGTCTTCGGATTCCAGGTGACGAACATCCTCACCAAGGGGAATCACCAGCTCCGCCTCGGCGTCTTTGTCCCCGTGGCTCACAGCGGGCCGGGAGATCACTCCGGCTACCCGTACGAAGTCCGTGCCTCGTTCGAAACGTTTTTCTAACCACCCGGGATTGTAACCGGGACAACCGGGGTAAAGCGGCGCCGGCTAGCACAGGCAGTCCGATGTCGGTCCGGTTGGAATGATTGAACCAGTGAATGGCTCGCTCGGAACTCCATCGAACGGCGGACTTTAGCCGTCGATCGATGGAACGGTTATCTAGTTCGGAAGGCCTCTGCGTGCGCGCAGTCACCGGCCCATCATCGGAATGCCTGGTGAGTTGACCCGCAAAACGCAGTACGACAATGGAGCAGCCGAATGGAAGTGAGCCGATCCCTGGTGGGAAGGTGGACAACGTTCACGGCGGGAGCCATGATCCTGGCGTTCGTTGCGCCGCCGGGATTTAGCGACGTGAGTCAGGTGAGACTGGGCGTGAAGGGCGCCACCTGCGCCACGTGAAGCGTCTCGCTCCGTAAGGGGCTGACGCGCCTGGATGGCGTGGAGAGTGCAACGTTGATCGTGAAGCCGGCCCACATGGTCGTGCAGCTGAAGCCGGGAACCTGGGTGGACCCCAGCCGGATGCAGAAGCAGATCAAGGAGGCGGGATTCACGCCGGTTCCGGAGCAGGTAGAGCTCACGGTGACCGGCAAGGTGGTGAAGCGAGACGGCGGCTATGCCCTGGAGCTGGACCGCATGGCGTCACCGGCCGTCCTGCCCGTCTCGGCGCAGGCCGGCGCGATGCTGGACACGCTGGAACGGAAGGTCGGGCGCTCCGTGGAGCTGGAGGCGCGCTGGCAGCCGGACCCCGCGGGCGCGGGAAAGCTGACCGTCACCGCTCTGCGGGAGCCCGCCGACAGGACATCGAGCCGATAGCCGCTCGGCGGCCGCCTCGACGGTGGCCACAGCGGAAGAGAGCCGCTCGGGTCGTCCGGAGCGGCTCTCTTCCGGGAGCCGGGCGCGCAGAAACGCGGTCCCAAACGGGCCTACTCCAGGGTGAGGCCGTCGACGAACGCCCGCAGCCCCTTCCGCGCCCCCGCTTCCGCCTCCCGCAGCCGCGCGAT
>CAYQDT010000232.1:0-6210 GCA_964416225.1 uncultured bacterium | reverse complement strand
GGCCGCAGAGCTGGCCGGGGATCCGTTCCTGCGCGCGCAGGCGCAGAACGCCTACGCCTGGACGCTGGCGGACCACCTCCATCGGGACCTGGGCGAGGCGCTGAAATACGCGCTGCTGGCGATCGAGGCGCTTCCGGACGACCCCGCGATCACGGACACCGTGGCGTGGACCTACTACCAGCAGGGGAAGTACCCCGAGGCGCTCGCCCAACAGACGCGCGCGGTACAGCTCTGGCAGCGCCTCGGCGCGGATCACCCGGCGGCGAAGGTGGTGGCGGGCTGGCTGGGACAACCGGATCCGCGGCTGGCGGGCGCGGAGCTGTACTTCCACCTGGGAATCATCCAGCAGAAGCTGGGACGGGTGGATGAGGCGCGCCAGGCGTACCAGGCGGCGCTTCGCGTGCGGCCGGACTACCCGGAAGCCGGCGCCGCGCTCCGCGACCTGACCGGCGGGGCCCCGGCGCCGGCCGGCCCCGGCCGAAAGCCTGCCCGGCCCCTCGCTCCCCGGGCGGACGAGATCACGACCACCTGACCGAGGCGCCGCGGGAAAGGCGCCGCCCAGGGGGTGCCGGAATACCGGTGACGGAGCGCCGCCCGCCTCTATCCCGCCAGGCTCGAGGCCTTCCGTATCGCCCGCTCCCAGACCGTGCGCTCGAACTTCTCGCCGCTGCTCTCCATCTTCTGCACGTAGGCCCGGTAGCGGCGGGTGAGGTCCGCGTAGAACTGCGGGTATTCGGAGCTGGCCTCCTCATACTTGCGGCCGTTCCAGCGCCACACGCGCGGCACATCATCATCGCCGGAGCCGTAGCCGATGTAGCGGGAGGCGGTGACTACCTCCAGCTTTCCGTCGCGGCGCAGGTCCCGCAGGCTGAAGCGGTCCGCCTGCGGCGCAATGTTGCCCCAGCGCCGGCCGTCGAAGCGATAGACGCCCGGGAGACCGCCGATGGCGGGCGCCTCGCTCCAGCAAATGTAGGCGA
This sequence comes from uncultured bacterium, assembly GCA_964416225.1. Taxonomy (GTDB): domain Bacteria; phylum Armatimonadota; class SYMT01; order SYMT01; family SYMT01; genus CAYQDT01. The sequence continues at coordinate 5,233 of CAYQDT010000232.1, read as the reverse complement.
TCTCCATGCGGCGGTCGTTCGCAATATCGACCAGCGAGAGGGGCGGCCGGAGGCTGTCCAGCGTGTCCAGGCCGTTTTCCACCTCCCGGACGTTGAAGTCCGGCTCCCGGAACTCGTAGCCCAGGCCGGGACTGAACCAGCTCAGCCGCCAGTGACCCGCACCGTCCCCTTTGAAGACCGCCAGGTGGGCCCGGTCGTCGCGCGGGTTTCCGCGCAGAACCCCGCTGTCGTCCACCGGAGCGGGGCCGTGGAGCGAGAGGTAGCAGCCGATCACCCACTCCGGGCGTCCGTCGCCGTCCACGTCGCCGTACAGCGTGGCGAACTGCGCGCCGACGCCGCGGACCTTGCCTCCCTCGCGGACGTACCCGGAAGGAACGAGGGCGAGCGAGGCTCCGCGCCAGCCGGCCCGCTCCAGCTCGTTGTGGAACTGGATCAGCTCATCCCGAGAAGCCTGCCGGAACCCGGAGCGCATATTGGGGGCGGTGGACGGGCGACCCACGGCGGCGGCCCGCGGCGGCGTGATCGACGCGGCGCCGCCCGGCGCGGCGCCGAGAGCGGCACCCAGGGAGGCGGCCACCCAGAGACGGGGAATATTCATGCGACTTCCGTGAATCTGCAGCCCGCGTCGAGACATCGCGTCGCTCCCTCGGGTATCGCGTGGTGATCGCGGCCGCGGCGGTGGCACGCGGCTGCTCGCGCGTCCTCCATCGCGGCCGCTTCCGCGAGGAGTGGAACGGTGAGGATGCAGAGTAGAGAGTTCTGTTTAGGAGGTCGGCAGCTTCCGGCGAAACATGGAGACGGCCGCCGGTAACGCTCTGTTGAGCTTCTGCAGCAAACCGTCCCGCCGGCAGGCGCTCGCGGGATAATCCGCTCGGTTACGGAGCATCATCCTGCTTCGCCAGTCGTCCGTCTCCCCTTAGACGAATGTTATTCGGGATATCGTCACGTCATTTTCCCTGTCTGCTCTGCTGCCTTTCGCTTGCGGCGGCGGGCACCGCCGCTCAACCGGCCCCTTCCGGGGCGAGCGGGCTCTCGCCGGCCGCGCGGGAGGCGGCAGAGGCGATCCGCGCCGAGGGACTGCGCGCCCACGTGCGGTTCCTGGCGGACGATTTGCTGGAGGGGCGGGACACGGGCAGCCCCGGCGGGGCGGTGGCGGCACGCTACCTCGCCTCGCAGCTGGAGCAGCTCCGGCTCCGCCACGCGGGCGACGCGGGCACGTACTTCCAGGCGGTGCCGCTCACCCGGGCCGCCGTGGACGGCAGCCGCACGCGGCTGCGGCTCACGCGGGGCGAGGCGGTGACCGAGCTGCACTGGGGTTCGGATTTCCTTCTCAACGGCTCCCACCCGCGGCCGCCGGTCCACCTGAAGAGCGCGCTCGTGTTCGCGGGTTACGGGGTGACGGCCCCGGAAGCGGCCGTCGACGACTATTCCGGCCTGGAGGTGAGGGGTAAGTGGGTGGTCCTGCTCCCCGGCCTGCCTCCCGCAGCGGCTCCGGGCGGCGCCGGAGCGCTCGCGGCCCGGTACGGGTCCGGCTCCGTCAAGGTGAAGAACGCGCTGCGGCACGGCGCGGCGGGAGTCATCACGCTCCTCCCGGAGGGGAGCGGCGGAGGGTTCCCGTGGGACGTCTACCAGGCAATTCAGGGCAGCCCGCACGTGGGCCTGGCGGGGGCGGCAGGCCCGCCGCTGTTGGTGATGCATGCGGAGCAGGCGGAGCCGCTGTTCGCCGGCGCCCGCTCGACCCTGCCGGAGGTGCTCCGCCGCAGCCGGGAAGAGCGCGTGGCGGGATTTCCGCTCCTCCCCACCGCGGAGCTGGAGCTGGCGGTCGAGCAGACGGAGTTCCGCGCTCCGAACGTGGCCGGGCTGCTGGAGGGCGGCGACCCGCAGCTCAAGCGGGAAGTGGTGGTGTACACGGCGCACTACGACCACCTCGGCAAGCGCCCCGGGGCAGAGGGTGGGGTTTTCAACGGCGCCTGGGACAACGCCAGCGGCACCGCGGGCGTGCTGGAGGTGGCACGCGCTTTCGCGACGCTGAAGCCGGCCCCGCGGCGATCGGTCCTGTTCCTGTTCGTCACCGGCGAGGAGAAGGGGCTCCTCGGCTCGCAGTACTACGTCCGCCACCCGCTGGTCCCGCTCGAGCGGACCGCCGCGGACATCAACCTCGACATGACGGATATCTTCGGGATGCCGCGGGAGTTCACGCCGGTGGGCGCGGAGCACAGCAGCCTCTCCCGCGCCTGCGAGGCGCTGGCGCGCGAGCTGGGGATGAAGGTGGGACCGGACCCGCTGCCGGAGCAGCACGCCTTCACCCGGTCGGACGTGCTGAGCTTTGCGGAAGCGGGCGTCCCGGCCCTCTTCCTGCGCTGGGCCACGGATTACGAGGGGGTGGATCCGGAGGTGGCGAAGGCCCGCGCGCGGGAGCGGCTGGACCGGACCTATCACCGCGTGACGGACCGGTTCGATCCGGACTGGAGCTGGGCGGGCATGCGGCGCCACGCGCAGGTGGCGTTCCTCCTGGGGGAGTACGTGGCGGAGCAGCCGGGGATGCCGGAGTGGAACCCGGGCGATCCGTTTGCGGCGCCGCGCGGCGTGCCGGCGGGGCCGTGAGCGGGCCGGCGCGCATGGCGGGGAGCGCTCCCGAGCGGAAGCGCCGCGACCGGAGCGGTCTCGCGGCGGCACTGCTGGCGGTCATGGCGGCCTGGGGCATCCTGGCGCCGACGCTCTTCTACCCGCCGGGGCGGGACCAGGGCGTCTTCGCGTACGTCGGCCGGGCGATCGCGCATGGGGGGATGCCGTACCGGGACGCGTGGGACCTGAAGCCGCCCGGGATCTACCTGGCGTACGCGGGGGTGGTGCGCGCGGCGGAGGCGCTCCATGCCCCTCTTGGAGCCGCCCTCCGCGGCGCGGACTTCCTCCTCGTCGCGCTCGCGGCGGTCCTGCTCGTCCTCCTGGCGCGCCGGCTCGGCCGGCCGTGGGCCGGGCCCGTGGCGGCGGCCTGGTACGCGCTCCTCTACCTCCGGGGGGGCTTCTGGAACCTCTCCCAGGCCGAGGCCTGGGCCAACCCGCTCCTGCTCGGGGCCGCGCTGCTCGGTCTGGCCGCCGCGGAAGACGGGATTCCCCTCCCGCTGGCCGGCTGCGCGGCGGGAGTGCTGCTGGCGGCGGCGGCCCTCCTGAAGTGGACGGCCGTGCTGGCGGTGCTCCCGTTCGTGGCGCTGCCCCTCTGGAGGCGGGGAGGCGGCCGCGGGAGCTGGGCCGCGGCCGTGCTGGCGGGGGCGGCGGTGCCGCTCCTGATGGTGGCCTTCTGGCTCCGCCAGGGGCACGCCTGGGAGCCCTACCTGGAGATCCAGCGCGGCTTCGTGGCGCCATACGCGCGGATCGGCGCCTCCGGTCCCGGCCCGCGGCTGGCGCGCCTCTTCGGCTACACCTCCGGCTGGCTCTTCAAGACGATGGCCCTGCCCACGGCGGCGCTGCTGGCGGGTGCGCTGGCCGGCACGGGCTGGAGCCGCCGGGCGCGGCGCCTGCTGCTGCTCTCGCTGGGGGGCGCCTTCCTCTCCGTCGCGGCCCAGGACAAGTACTTCGGATACCACTGGCAGCCGCTCTTCCCCGGCTTCGCCCTGCTGGCCGCGGGGGGAAGCCTGGAGCTCGGGCGGCGGCTGCTCGCCGCGCGGCGGAAGCGCAGTCCCGAACCGGCGCCGGCCGGCGCGGATGATCCGCGGTCATCCCGCGCGGTGGTGGCCTTCGCGCTGCTGCTGGCCGGCGGAGGGGCGCTGCTGCTGCACGGCCGCGCCTACTGGGACGCGGCGCGCCACGCCTCCGGGCGCCTCTCGCGCGCCGACTGGCTCCAGCGCTTCGGGCCGCCGGGCCGCGGCGACTTCTCCTACCTGGCGGACGAGTGGGCCGCCGCGTACCTGCGGGCGCACACGCGGCCCGGGGACCGGGTCCTCATCTGGGGCTTCGAGCCGCTCGTTTACCTTCTCGCCGGGCGCTCGGCGCCGGACCGGTTCTTCTTCAACGTGCCGCTGACGGTCCGCTTCGCGCCGGAGGCGTGGCGCCGGGAGTTCCTGGACGACCTCCGGCGCCGGCCGCCGGAGCGGGTGCTGGTCCTCCGGAACGACCGCTTCCCGTGGGCGAGCGGCCGGGCGGACGACTCCGCGGCGCAGCTTGCGGAGTGGGCGGAGCTCTCCCGGTGGCTGGCGTCGCGGTACCGCCGTGAGGGCACGATCGAAGACTTCACGATCTACCGGCGGGTGAGCGTGCCGGCGGCCTCGCCTCCACCCGCCCGGCGCCTTTGAGCTACAATCTCCCGGCCCCGCCGCACGGGAGGCCGGAGCGAGGAATGGGAATGGCGCTGCTGGTCGATGGCCTGATCATCGTTCTGTATTTCGTCGCGATCACCGCGATCGGCCTGTACATGGGGCGGCGGGAGGAGAGCCTGCACGACTTCGCCCTCGGCGGGCGCCGCGTGCCGTGGTGGGCCGTCATGGCTTCCATCATCGCGGCGGAGACGAGCGCGGCCACCTTCCTCGGCGCGCCGGGCGAGGGGTACGACAAGCGAAGCCTGATCTACGTGCAGCTGGTGGTCGGGCTGATCATCGGACGGTACGTGGTGGGCTACGTCTTCCTGCAGCCGTATTACGTCTACAAGGTCTACACCGTCTACGACTACCTGGCGGTCCGCTTCGGGCCGCGCACCAAGAGCTACGTCTCCGCCCTCTTTCTCCTGATGCGAACCCTCGCATCCGGCACCCGGCTCTTCGTGCCGTCGCTCGTCATGGTGCTGGCGTGGCAGTTGTTCGCGCAGGGCGGCCGGCCGGTGGCGTTCAGCCAGTCCGCGGTCGCGCAGGTGGAGCCGTACCTCATCGCGATCGTGGCCCTGACCATCGTCACCACGATCTACACCTCGCTGGGCGGGATCAAGGCGGTGATCTGGACGGATGTGATCCAGGCCGCTCTCATGTTCGGGAGCGCGCTGATCGCCATCGCGACGCTCCTCCACCACATCGGCGGCTTTCCGGCGGTGCTCCGGGCCGTGCCGCAGATGGCCGGCCATGAGGGCTATTTCCTCACGGGTTTCGAGCCGCACGTGGTCCGGGCGTGGCAGGCGAAGGAGCAGGTCTCCCACATGGGGCCGTGGGAATACGTCCGGCTGATTCTCGGCAGCGACTACACGCTCTTCTCCGCCCTGATCGGCTCCACGCTGGCGAACATGGCCGCCTTCGGGACGGACCAGGACATG
>CAYQDT010000231.1:0-6222 GCA_964416225.1 uncultured bacterium | reverse complement strand
GAGTGCGCCGCGGGTCTGCAAGTAAGAGGCGTTCTTCGGCTCCTGGCGAATCAGCTCGCTCTCCAGCTGCAGGGGCTCAGCGTAATCCGGTACGGCTCCGGGAGCGAGCGCGCAGGTCCAGGCCGTGATGTCCCGCTCGCCGACCGTCTCGCGGTACCGCGCCAGCAGGTCGAGTGCACAGGCGCGATAGGCCGGCTGGTCCCCCGCGGCGAGGGCCGCAACCGCTTGCTCGTAGAGGACGATGTGGTACCGCGGGCCGGCCTGGATCCGGGCCTTGAAATCATCCAGTGCCGCGACCCACTCTCCCAGTTCGGCCTGAACCCGGGCGCGCCGGAGGAGCAACTCTCCATCGTGCGGCCGCTCGCGCAGGAGATAGTCCAGGTGGGGGAGCGCGTCATGCCAGTTGCGCGCGTGCTCAGCGGCATCCGCCGCCAGGGTGTGCCAGCTCCGCTCCGTCTGCGGAGCCGCGACAAAGTCCCGGAAGCCCGCCGCGCGCAGCGCCGTCCACTTCTCATGCAGCTCCGTGCCGCTCAAAGGCTCGAAGTTTCCGTATCGAAGCGGCTGCCGCCCGGAGAGCACCTCGCTGAGCGTGACCAGCCGGGATGCCGGACGCCGTTCTTCCGGAAACGACCAGAGCAGCGCACTGGTGCCCGTGGATACCGCCAGGAGGCGCCGCCCGTCCGGGCTGAAGTGCGCGTGCAGCACCGACCCCGGGCAATCCCACGAAAGAGTCACCACTGCGGCCGTGGCGGCGTCGAAGATCTGGACGCAGTTATCTTTGCCGGCAACCAGCAGGAGGCTTCCGTCCGCACTGAACGACAGATCATTGATCTCGGTGTGTGCCGCAATGGAACGAGAGGCTTCCCGGCCCCATCGATCCCAGATCCGCACCATCTGCTCGTCGTCGCTCGTCGCGATGCGCGTCCCGTCCGGGCTGAAACAGGCGTTCAAGACCGGCTCCCCACGCCGGAGCACGCACCGCAGACGTCCTGTGCCGGTCTCCCAGACCCGCACTACGCCCTGCCGCGTGCAAGTAAGCAGCAGCGCCCCGTCCCGGCTAAACTCGGCGCCGAGCACCCCGTCCCGATGCTCCATCCATGGCGAGATTGCCCGGCCGGTGGCGGCGTCCCAGAGACGGGCGGTTCCGTCCTCGCTCGTGGTCACCACTCGCCGCCCATCCGGGCTGAAGGACGCGCTGCGCACTGGGCCCCGGTGCCGCAGCGGCGGGCCGGCGGTGCCGGTGCGCACCTCCCAGACCCGGGCGGTGCGGTCCGCTCCCGCGGTCACAACGCGCCGGCCATCCGGGCTTTGCCGAATGCCATACAGCATCCCCGTATGTCCGGTCCACGTGGAGAGCGGATGTCCCGTCCGCACGTCGTACCGCAGTAGAGCTCCGCGGGCGGAGCCGACATAAAGCGTCTCGCCGTCCGGAGATAGGAGCGCTGCATGCTCGCTGCCCGTAAAGGGGATGGCGGGGCCTACCGCGGCTCCGGTCCGCGACGACCAGATACGTGCCCGATGGTCCTCGGCGGTGGTCAGCACCCGGTCGCCGTCCGGGCTGAAAGAGGCATCAGAAATCTGCCCGTGATGTGTCAGACGGCAGGGCTCCGGCTTTCGCGGCAGAGCGTGCCAGAGGCGCGCCGTCCCATCCTTGCTGGCGGTCAGCACAAACCGGCCCTCTGCAATGAAGCACGCCTGCGTCACCTCTCCCGCGTGGCGCAGCGCCGGACAGAGCGGCTGCCCGCTTCGGGCTTCCCAGACCCGGGCCGTCCGGTCCGCGCTGGCCGTGATGATCCAGGTCTGGTCCGGACTGAAATCGGCGGACCGCACCTGGTCCTCGTGATGCATCGCCTGTTGGAGCGGAAGCAGGGAGCGAGCATTCCAGAGGCCCGCCGAGTGGGCGTATCCGGAGGTCAGCACCGCCTCGTCATCCGCGCGGAAGCGGACGGCCCGAACCTGACCGCCCGCATTCGCGAGCTGCGCCGCCAGCGTCCCGGAGCGGAGGTCCCAGATGGAGAGGGCGCCGTCCTGATCGCCGATCGCGAGGCGGTCGCCGGCGTGCGAGAAGGCGAGGGAGAGCAGGCTGTTACTGCGGAGCACCGGCGACACCTTGCCGGCCGCGAGATCGTACACCCGGGCCCCGCCCGACGTGCCTACCGCGAGCTGTGCTCCGTCATCGCTCAATGCCACCGCCCGCATCCCCGCTTCCCGCGCCGGGAGCAGGGGGGACGCCGGCGACCCGTCTTCACTGCGCCACACGCGCGCCGAGCCGTCTCTCCAGCCAGTCGCCAGCAGCGCTCCGTTCCGGCTGACCGTCACGGTTGCCAGCTCGATACCCGGTTGCCGCAACAGCGGCGAGATCGGTTGCCCGGTCGCCAGGCTCCAGATCCGCACCCCCTCCTGACCCGAGCGCTTGACGACCAGGGGGACGCCGCGTCGAAAGAACACCGCCTCGAGCTCTCCCGGCGCCGTGACTCGCGGCGGCGAGACGTACTCTCCAGAGGCATTGAGGAGCCAGGCGCGCCCGGACGCCGAAGCCGCAATGACTCGCTGCCCGTCCGGTGAAGGACAGAGTGCGGCGATGGGCTCGCCGCAGAACCAGGTTCGGACGGGTCGGGGGGTTCCCGCCAGAACGGAGGCGAAGCGCAGGCGCTGCAAACGGCTTTCGACCGGGGTCTGGCCCGTCAGACGCAGGGCCTGGCTCAAGGGAAGCAGTGCCGCCGCGAGATCTCCGCGCTCGGCCAGGCGTACGCCTTCCGCGACCCGCGTGCTGACCAGCATCCGCCGGGTCTCCGCGGTGCGGCGGAGCGCCAGCGCGTGCTGCTGCTCCGCTTCCAGCTTGCGGAGCTCCGCAGCCCGCTCCGCCGCCACCGCTACCTGGCGCTGCCGCTCCGCCAGCCGCCGGGCCTCCTCGGCACGGATGCGGGCTGTCCGCTCCTGCCGCTCGGCGCGCCGGGCCCAACCGGCATGGCTTTGTGCCAGGTCCTCGTTGTGGGTGGCCAGGGTCGCCTTCTTTCGGACTTCCTCCTGCGCTCGCTGCAGCTCGAGATTGGAGAGCTCCAGCTTGTGGGCTACCGCTCGGGCGTAACGCGCCTGGGCCTGCGCCTCGAGCGCCAGCGACCCCGTCACCGCTACCACCGCCGAGGCGACCGCACCCGCGCCCAGGAGGCCACGCTGGAACGCGCCCCGCTGCCGGCGAGCCTCCGCGTCCGGCATGTGCTCTCGAATCCACTGCCGGTCGAACACGCGGGCATAAATGCGATTCCGGACGCCGAGCCGGCCCTCGATCGGACGGGCGGCGCCGGACAGGTGCAACAGCCCGACGAGCGGATCACGCTCATCGTCGCGCGGCCGCAGCCGCGCGCTCCACGGGCTTCGAGTGGGCAGCGTGCGGCGATAGAGATCGAGCAGGCCCGCAAGGTCGACATCCTGGCCGCGACCGGGACGCAGCAGCCGCTCCCGGACGAAGAGCAGATTGTCATCACGCCGCTGGGCGCGCGGGGCGAAGAAGAGAGCGGCACAGTGACGATCGACATCCGCGGCAGCCTGCACCGCGGAATCCTCCGCAATCGCCTGGCACAGCCGCTGGGTGAGATACGGCTGACCGCCGGTCCAGTAGAGCACCCGTTCCAGCAACTGCTCCTCCCGCACCGACGGCTCAAGCGGCCGCAGGTCCACGCCCGGCCGCTCGAGACCACCGGCGGCGGTCCGGACAAACCCGCGCGCCAGGGGGAGCGCCTCGGCGAGGGTGAAGTCGTCCAGCTCGATCCGCCGGCCGATGTTGAAGGGAGTCGTTCGGGTATCCTGGATCAGGTCCGCGGGCGTCGCCACTCCGAGGAGACAGAAGGTGACCCGCTCCCACTCCGGATCATGGCTCCGGCGGTTGTAACACTCCCGGATGGCGGCAAAGAACTCGTCCGCGCAGAAAGGCAGCCGCTGTACGGAGTCGATCTCGTCCAGGAAGAGGACGAGCCGGCCGTCCGGGTTGTCCGGGCCGGGATGGTCCGCACGCCGGAGCGCGGGGAGCACCACCTCCCGGATCGCTCCGATCCACCGCTGGAGCGGACCGAGATGCGTGTGCGCCAGCCAATACGTCTCGAGCAGCTCTTCGACCACCCCTCCGAGTTGCTGGCCGGCCAGACTCTGCAGCCCGTCATACCACTGCTCCGCCGTGAGGTTCTGCCCGATCGCGGTGAGGTCCAGCACGACGACCGCCGTACCCTGCTGCCGGAGCCGCGCCGCGGTTCGGACCATCAGGGAGGATTTCCCCATCTGGCGCGAGGTAAGGACGTAGCAGAATTCGCCGCGCCGGAGCGCCGACAGGAGCTCCCGGTCCGCCCGGCGCTGCACGTAGCTGGGCGCGTCCGCCCGCAGCGTGCCTCCGGCAACGTAGAAGGGCGCCCGGCCCTCCGCCAACTCCGTCTGGTACATGGCGCAGCCCTCCCAATACTCCTGACTCCGTCCGCTGCCGGTGGAAAGAGCCGGCCCCGGAAGCGGATCGCTTCCCCCGGCCCATCGTCTCCACGCCGCATCGCCGGGACGGATCACGATCCCTGCCTACCCGGTCCGGCACACCGGACCCCCGTGCGTGCGGGACGCCGATGCGTCTCCGGAGCGCTAGCGCGGCGCAAACCGCTCCTGAAGGAAGCGTCGGCAGAGATTGCAGCGAAACCGTGCGGTACGCACGCTGTCTCCGCGCAAGAAGCCCGCGCTCCGCAGCCGGTAGAAGGTCGACTCCGACGGCGGTGTGCCGTTCGCCACCAGCGCGCGCAGTGCTTGCACGAGGTCTGTCTCCCGGTTCAGGGCCCGCCACAGGGGACGGATGTGGTCCCCAAAAATCCCCGTTTCGCTGGTTCCGCTCGTCTCCAATTCTTCCAGCGTGATCCGTCCCCGACTGAGCTCATAGAGCGCGAGGCCCAGCATAAAGGGATGACCGTTCAGCAGCTCATACAGCCGCTCCAGGCCTTCCGAAGTCAGCGGTGCCCCATAGCGAAGGTGAAGCTCATGAACCTGCTCCCGGGTAAAGTCGTCGATCTCCACCCGAGTACCCACGTTGAAGGGTGAGAGGCTGGGGTCGCGAATGAAGAGGTCGGCTTCCGTGGAGTAGGCGATCACCAGGGTCAGGCGCGTCCAGGGGGTCTCCGGATGGAGCGCGCGCTCGTTGTGCCACGAGCGAAACAAGGCGAAGAGCTCCATGCCATGATCGTGCGCGAAGAGCCGGTCCGCCTCATCGAGGCCCCACACCAGCGGCGGGAGATCGGGACGGAGGATCTCCCGGCGAAGGAGCGCGCTGAACCGGAGATTCGGGCCCCGCCGCAGATCCCAGCCGCGCTCCAGCTCCGCCTCCAGACCCAATTGCTCGGCCACGCTCTCCGCGAGCGCGCGCAGGAGGGAGTCCATGGTGGCGAACTGCAGCTCGCTCAAGGCCTGCAGATCCGTCAGGACCACCCGCACCCCCGCCTCACGTGCCTGCTCGAGCCCGCGCGCCAGCAGCGAAGACTTGCCGCACTGCCGACTCCCCTTCAGCAGGACCACGGAGTGCCGCTGCTGAAGCGCCGAGCGCAGCTCGTGGTCCGCCGACCGCTCCACGTACATGGCGGACCGGATCTCCAGCGCGCCGCCTGGCTGGTGAGCCGGCGTTCCGGCGCCATCTTCGAGCACGGTGCCGGACGCACCATCCGCCGCCGCGGAGGGCTCCGCACGCCGCGACGTCGCGGCGCGGAGGTGCGCGGCATACTCCTGGAGCTCCGGCGAGGCAGGAACGTCCAGTTGCTCGCGCAGCAGCAGCGTCAATTCCCGGTATTGGCGCAGCGCGAGGGGCAGCTCGCCGCGCTTGACGTGCAGGCGCATGACCTGCTCGTGAGCCGACTCCCGCAGCGGGTCCAGCGTCACCGCCCGCTGTGCGATGGAGAGCGCCGCAGAGAGGTCCCCCTCGCCCTCATAGACGGCGATGAGCTCGCGGAAGGCGTCCTGGGCCATCTCCGCCAGGCGGCTCTGCTCCCGGACAATCCAGTCATCGTAGTACCCGGCGCAAAGCTCGCCCCGGTACAGCTCCACGGCGCGCTCCAGGTGCGCCTTTCGCGCGGGGCCGGGGCCCCTTCGTGCCGCCTCCAGGGCCCCGATAAACGCGGCCACGTCCGTCTCCAGGGCTTCCCGCCGGAGTTGGACCGTCTGCCGATCCGCCGCCAGGATCTGCTCCACCGCGGCGAGCTGCGCGCGCAG
>CAYQDT010000230.1:0-6236 GCA_964416225.1 uncultured bacterium | reverse complement strand
CCGCGGAGGAGCGCTCCGGAAGAGCGAGCCGCGGTGCGACGCACCGGGATGGAGCGCGGTTAGTTGACGGACCTGCTTCCCCCTGCTATTCTTTTTGCAGAGAGACGTTGATGATGACCCTGCAAATCCAAACGCAGAAAGGCTGGTGGTGGCGGAGCTGAGCTCTGTCTGCCGCCCTTCGTTAACGTCAGTTCGACACATCCGGGGCCGTGGGCAGAGCGCCCGCGGTCCTCTTGTTTGACAGGCCGTGGGCAGGTGCCCCGGCCTTTTTTGTTGTGTCGGCGCGCCGCGGCGGCGAAGGTAACGTGGCGGGGCGGAGGCTCCCCCACCAGCTGCGGGCTCCCGGTGCTGTAGCCGCGGTGCCCGGCGGGTGGCGGGGATGGAGAGGCGTCATCTGAGGCGGCCGCCGTGCGGCGGTGCGAGCGAGGAACCGGTATGCACAGCCTGACATTGGAGGAATTCACGGCGCGGAGCGCGCGGGAAAACCTGATCCCGGTCTCCCGGGAGATTCTGGCCGACCTGGATACTCCGGTCTCGGCCTATCTGAAGACCGGCGGACGGCCCCACTCTTTTCTTCTGGAGAGCGTGGCGGGGGGCGAGCAGATCAGCCGGTACTCCTTCATCGGCGCCGACCCGTTCATGGTCGTCAAAACGCGGGGGCGCCGCGTGGAGATCACCCGCGAGGGCCATCGCGAGGAGCGGGAGCTCGCCGCCGGAGAGGACCCCCTGCACGTCCTCAAGGAGCTGATGAGCGGGTTCCGGTTCGCCGCGGACCCGGATCTGCCGCCCTTTTGCGGGGGCGCCGTCGGCTACGTGGGCTATGACACCGTCCGCTTCTTCGAGCGGCTTCCGGACCTGAACCCGAACGACCGCGGACTGCCGGACTGCTACTTCGTCTTCACGGACACGCTGCTCATCTTCGACCACGTCAAGCACCGCATCCGGGTAATGTGCCTCGCGCGGGTCAATGGTGATCCGTCCGGGGCGTACCGGCAGGCAGTCGGAAAGGTGGACCGCCTCGTCGCGGAGCTTCAGCAGCCGCTTGCCCGCCCCGCCCCGGAGCGGAAGCGGGAGCGGTCCGAGCTCGTGGTGACGTCGGTGCCCTCTCGGGAGGCCCACGAAGAGGCGGTGCTCCGGGCCAAGGAGTACATCCGCGCGGGAGACGTCATCCAGGTGGTCCTCTCCCGGCGCATGCAAGTGGACTGCACCGCCTCTCCGCTGGAGATCTACCGGGCGCTCCGCTCCGTCAACCCATCGCCGTACATGTTCCTGCTGCAGTTCGAGGAATGCCAGCTCATCGGCGCCTCTCCCGAGATCCTGGTAACGGAGCGTGAGGGACAGGTGGTGACCCGGCCGATCGCGGGAACCGTTCGCCGGGGGAAGTCGGCGGCGGAGGATGCGGAGCTGGAGGCACAGCTCCTGGCGGATCCGAAGGAGCGCGCCGAGCATATCATGCTCGTCGACCCGCACCGCAACGACATCGGCCGCGTCTGTGAGTACGGCTCCGTCCAGGTGGACCAGTTGATGACCACGGAGAAGTACTCGCACGTCATTCACATCGTCTCCAACGTCGTCGGGAAGCTCCGTCCGGACAAGGACGCCTACGACCTGATCCGGGCCGCGTTCCCGGCCGGCACTCTCTCGGGCGCGCCCAAGATCCGGGCGATGGAGATCATCGAGGAGCTGGAGCCGGTGAAGCGGGGTCCATACGGCGGCTGCATCGGCTACTTCAGCTTCAACGGGAACATGGACACCGCCATCACACTGCGGACGATCGTGATGCAGAACGGCAGAGCCTACGTGCAGGCCGGCGGTGGAATTGTGGCGGACAGCGATCCGTCGGCGGAGTTTCAAGAGACCGTCAACAAGGCCGGCGCGCTGATTCGCGCCATCGAGCTGGCCGAGAACGGCCTGGAGTGACGCGGTCCGATCGGTCGGTCGGCACCCGGGCCGCGGGAGAACTTCGATGATTGTCTTGGTCGACAACTACGACTCGTTTACCTACAACCTGGTCCAGTACCTCGGCGAGATGGGCGAGGAGCTGCGGGTCTTCCGCAACGACGAGCTGCCGGTGGAGGCGGTCGCGGAGCTCCGGCCGGACCGCCTGATCATCTCACCGGGGCCGTGCACGCCGAACGAGGCGGGGATCTCGGTGCCGTTGATCCGCGCGATGGCCGGCAAGGTTCCCATCCTGGGGGTCTGCCTGGGGCACCAGTCGATCGGCCAGGCGTTCGGCGCCGAGATCGTGCGGGCGGATCGGCTGATGCACGGCAAGACGTCGCCAATCCTGCATCGCGGCGAAGGCGTGTTCCACGGCCTGCCGAGTCCGTTCGAGGGCACGCGCTACCACTCGCTGCTGATCCGCCGCGAGACGATGCCGGAGTGCCTGGACGTGACCGCGGAGACTGCGGAGGGGGAGATCATGGGGATCCGTCACCGGGAGCTGGATATCCAGGGGGTGCAGTTCCATCCGGAAAGCATCCTCACGGAGCACGGGATGGATCTGCTGCGAAACTTCGTCCAGGTCGCCCGGTAGCACCCCGGCTGTCCGGTATCCGGTCGCGAGAGGGAGCGCACCGCTCGTGCGACGAACGATGGAGCGGACCGGATTCGCGGGAGGCACCGAGGAATCGCCGGTGCCGGGATGCGGGGAGTGCGCGCCCCGCGCGGCTTCCCGATCTCAAAATCACGACGCCTGTATGAGCAATCACTCGGAACGATATGCCCAGATCCCTGCGGCGGCGGCGGCGGTGCGCGAGCTGGAGATCGACCTGCTGATCCTCCAGGCCGGAGTTGACCAGTTCTACCTGTCCGGCTTCGAGCACGGGCACGCGGGAAAGCGGCTCCTGGCGCTGGTGCTGCGCCGCGATGGATCGGTCTCCTGGATCGCGCCGGCGATGAACGCCGCGCAGCTCCAGCTCAACGGTCTGGGAGGCGGCACGCTCACCGCATGGAGCGATGCCGAGGGATACCTGCCGGCGCTGAAGGAAGCCGTGCAGGGAGCGCGGCGCATCGCCTTCGACGAGGAGGCGCGGTCGGCGTTCCTGCTGGACCTGCTCAAGGTGGCGCCGGAGGCGGAAGTGCGTCCCTCCGGCGCGGTGATGCAAAACCTGCGGATCCGGAAGGATGTCGGGGAGCTGCGGAAGCTGCGGGCGGCCGCGGCGACCGTGGACGCCACCGTTCCGGACGCCGTTTCCCTCTGCCGCCCCGGCGTGACGGAAGAGGAAATCGACACGGCGCTCCGGGCTGCGCTGAAGGGGCGCTCTCCGGAGAGCAGCGTGGCCTTTACGATTGTCGCATCGGGTGAGAATGGGGCGTTTCCCCATCACGAGACCGGGAGCCGGCGGGTGCGGGCGGGCGATGTGGTGATCCTGGATTACGGAACTCGCTTCGAGGGCTACCACAGCGACATCACGGTGACCTGTGCGGTCGGGGAGCCCGCGGACCCCGAGGTGCGGAAGGTGTATCGGGTGGTCTGGGAGGCGCAGCAGAAAGCCCTCGAGGCGGTCCGCCCGGGTGTTGCGTGCCAGGAGATCGACCGCGCGGCGCGTGGGCACATCGAAGCCGCGGGATATGGCGAGTTCTTCATCCACCGGACGGGCCACGGATTGGGACTCCAGCTCCATGAGCCGCCGTTCATGTTGGAAGGAAACAGGCTGCCCCTGGAAGAGGGAATGGTCTTCAGCGTGGAGCCGGGCGTCTACCTCCCGGGGCGGTTCGGCGTTCGGCTCGAGGTGATCGCCAGCGTGGCCGCGGACGGATTGAGCTTGATCAACGCGCCCCGCGCCCCGGAGCTCCCGGTTTCGGAGTGGTAGTCGCCACCCTTTGTACCGCGCCGCGCCCCGGCGCGCCGTCCCTTCAGATGCCGGCCATGCAGCTCCCCTTCTCCGCCCTCGACGCGCTACTCGACCCGCTCCCCCACCCGCTCCTGTTCGCCACCGTGAGCGGGGCAAACCGGTACAGGTTCCCTGCTCCGGACAGCGGCCGGA
Source organism: uncultured bacterium (assembly GCA_964416225.1). Lineage (GTDB taxonomy): Bacteria > Armatimonadota > SYMT01 > SYMT01 > SYMT01 > CAYQDT01. The sequence goes on along the minus strand of CAYQDT010000230.1, from coordinate 2,247 downwards.
AGCTGCGGGGCAGTCGCCTGCCTCCCAGGCCTGCTTCCTGGAGCCCGGGGGAGCCGCGCGAGACGCCGGGCGAGCTCCCCGTCGCCCGGTTATACCGGGCCGGGGCGGACGCTCGTCCGATCGTGGCGGCACGTGGATCCGTGCTGGAGGGAAAGCGGTGTTGAGAGACCTCCTGGCGCGGGTGGCCGGCGGCGCGGAGCTGGACCAGAGCGAGGCCGCCTCTGCAATGCGCGCGATGATCTCCGGCGAGGCGTCGCCGCTGCTGGCCGCGTCGCTGCTCACGGCTCTGAAGATGCGCGGCGAGACGGCCGGCGAAATTGCGGGCTTTGCCCGCGCGATGCGGGAGAGCGCCGTCCGCATCCAGCCGCGCTGCCCGCGCCTGGTGGACACCTGCGGAACGGGCGGCGGCGGGGTGCAAACCTTCAACGTCAGCACCACGGCCGCGTTCGTCGTCGCCGGTGCGGGGGTCTCGGTGGCCAAGCACGGCAACCGGGCGATGACCTCCGCCTGCGGCAGCGCCGACGTGCTGGAGGCACTCGGCGTCCGGATCGACCTCCCTCCGGAGCGGGTCTGCACCTGCGTGGAGGAGGTTGGGATCGGATTCATGTTCGCGCAGGCGCATCACCCGGCGATGCGGCACGTCGCGCCGATCCGCCGGGAGCTGCCGTTCCGGACGCTCTTCAACGTGCTCGGGCCGCTGACGAACCCGGCCGGCGCGCATGCGCAGGTGATCGGCGTGTACGAGGCGCGGCTGGTGCCGCTCATCGCCCAGGCGCTCCGGGAGCTCGGCTGCGAGCGGGCGCTGGTGGTCTACGGAGCCGACGGTCTGGACGAGCTGTCCACGCTGGGCCCGACGGACGTGGCGCAGCTCCGGAACGGTGAGATCGGCTACTACGAGATTCGCCCGGAGCGCCTGGGACTGACGCCGGTGCCGCGGTCCGGCATCGCGCCGGGACCGGATATCGCCGCGAACGCGCGGCTCCTCCGCCGCGTCCTGGAGGGCGATCCCGGGCCGCACCGGGAGATCGTCCTGCTCAACTCCGCGGCGGCGCTCTGGGTGTCGGGAGCGGCGGCGGGCCTTGCGCAGGGCCTCCGCCTGGCCGCCGAGAGCATCGACAGCGGCGCCGCGGGCCGGAAGCTGGACGAGCTGATTCAGGCAACGGCCGGCTGACAGCGTCGCCCGCCGGCTCCCCAAAAGCGGCACCGAAAAGGGGGAGAACCCTCGCCCTCCCCCTTGCGCGAACCCCTTTTTTTCGGGTGAGTTACTGGTTGCCGTCCGCCCCGGCCGCCGCCGGCGCATCGCCGGTATCCTCCGCGGGTTTCGGCTTCGGCTTCTTCGCGCTGCGCTTGTGCTTCTGCGGAGCGGTGTGCAGCGTGCAGTGCGTCATCGGCTGCTCCCCGTTCACAAAGTCGCGGGTGACCGGGTTCGGGCAGTAGGCGGTGGCGAGATCCCCGCTCTCCGCGCAGATGGTCGCCCGGATTCGCGTCTGCTCGTTGCCGTCGGCGGCGGCCGGCGTCGAGGCGGCAGGGGTCGCTGATCGGGGCTTCTCGTGAACCGGCTTCGGCTTTGCCCTGGCCTTCGCCAGGGCTTTTGCCACGGAGACCTTTCCCTGCTTGGAATGGTTGATCTCCACCGCCTGCTTCATGAAGTTCGCCCAGATCGGTACGGCGATCGTGGCGCCGTACACGTTTCGCATCGGCTTGTTGTTGCGGTTGCCGGCCCACACGGATGTGACCAGGTCCGGCGTGTACCCCAGGAACCAGGCATTCGTGTAGTCTTCCGTGGTCCCGGTTTTACCGTGAGCATCCGGCACCACCCGCGCCGCGGTGCCGGTGCCATGCTCCACCACCGCGCGCGTGAGATCGTCCATATACTGGATCGTCTCCGGCTTGAGACCCGTATCGATCAGGTGCGGCTGCAGATCCTGCAGCACTTCGCCTTCATGACTCCGCACCTGCACGATGCACATCGGCTCCGGCCGCTTCCCCTTCGCGGCGAACGTGGCGTAAGCATCCGCCATCTCCAGCGGTGTCGCCTCCGAGGTTCCCAGCGCGAGGGCCGGGTAGGCACGCATGTCACCGTGAAGTCCGAGGCGCTGCGCCAGCGCCTTCACTTCTCGCGGGCCCTCGAAGATGCCTTTCTTCACGCACACGTTGACCGCGGCGCCGTTGACCGACTGCGCGAACGCCTCCCGGTAATTCATGTAGCCGGCGGTGTGGCCGTAGTTCTGCGGCGTGTACACCTTT
>CAYQDT010000229.1:242-6263 GCA_964416225.1 uncultured bacterium | reverse complement strand
GAACGCCTTCTGGGACGCTCGGCAGCGGAGCTGGGTGCGGCGCCACGCCTTCCACATCCTTGAGGCGTACGAGATCAACGACAGCCGCCACGCGCGTCCTGATGAACCGCCGCTCTTTCCGAGCTGGTTCCGCTGGAGCCCGGAGCTGTACCAGAATTTGCAGTCCGGTCACATCAAGAGCCTGGACGTGAACCTGTTTCTAGCCCTGAAGAGCAGCATCTCGCAGGCGCTCTTTCGGTACCTGGATACCAAGCGCTATGATGGCAAGCCGCTGTACCGGATCGGCCTCAAAAAGCTGGCCTGGGAGCACCTCGGACTCTCGCGCGGCTACTTCCCCTCGGACATCAAGCGAAAGCTCGCGCCGGCCCATGAAGAGCTGCTGGAGGCGGGCTTCCTCTCCGGCGTGGAGTATGCGCCGATGAAGAGCGGGGAGGAGATGGTGGTCTATCGCTTCTCCCCGCGCAGCAGCCGCGCGGCGCGCCCCGAGGCGGCGCCGGAAGCCCCGAAGCCGCTCTCCGCGCTCGCGCAGCGCCTGATCGAGCATGGGGTCACCCGCGCGACGGCGGTGGAGCTCTCCGAGACGGCTCCGGAGGAGTGCGAGCGGCAGCTTGGCTATCTCGGCCACCGCAAAGCGCGCGAGCCGGGCGCCGTGCTGGTGAAGTCGATCCGAGAAGGCTGGGCGCCTCCGGCCGAAATAGCGGAGCGTGCCCGCACCATGAAGCTCGTCCGGACCTCGGCCGCCAAGGCGTCGTCCCGCCGCCCCTCCCCATCCGCCTCGGGCCAGCTCTTCGCGGACTGTCCCCCGCCGGAAGGCAACCCGGAGAGTGCATTCGATTGCTGGTGGGTCGAGCAGCCGGAGGAACTCCGCTCCCGCTGGCTGACGGAGGGGATGGCGCGGCTGCGCAAGCAGAACAAGGTCCTCGCCGACTTTGCGGGCAAGTGCCCGGAGAGCCCGCTACTGAAGGCGGCCCTCCGCCCCCTCCTGATGGAGCTCGCCGGCTGGCAGAGATAACCCTGGCGCGGCGTCAGCGCGGATCCGCGGGTCGTGCCGGCGCCCTCCATCCATCGCCGCTCCGCGGGTGTGCGGCGGCCGCGCTCGTTGCGTTTCCGCGACCTTCAGAGCCTACCGAGGGAACTTTGCCCGCTTGGTAGAACGGGAGACCGACAGACCCCGTATTCCTCAGCACCGGTGCGGGTGAGACCGATCGGCGTCCCGACCTCGCACGGTGAGTGGGCTTCAACGATGAAGCGTCTCCGGGAATTCCTGCGTTACGTGGGGACGGTTGTTGCCGTGCTGGCGGTGCTCGGCTTCGGCCTGCGCTCCATCTGGGCCGCGCGCCCGCCCGACAAGCTCCAGCTTGTGGTCTGGGGACTCCGCTCCGGCGACGAGACGAAGGGGACGGACGCCCAGATCCGGGAGTTCGAGCGGCGCTTCCCCAACATCCGGGTGATCAACCTCGCGATGGGCGCCGGCAGCGGGATGAATGCCCAGAAGCTTCTCACCAGCATCGCCGGCAACACGCCGCCGGATCTGGTGCGCCAGGACCGCTTCACGATCGGCGACTGGGCCTCCCGGGAGGCATTCACCCCGCTGGACGGCTATCTGCGGGACGCCCGCCAGAACCCCCCCTCCGATCCCTGGTACATCAACCCGAAAAACTACTACGAAGCGTGCTGGAAAGAGGCGGTGTACCAGGGCCGGGTTTATGCCATCCCCGACAGCACGGACGATCGGCTCCTCTACTACAACAAGGACCTCTTCCGGAAGGCCGGCCTTGACCCCAACCGCCCTCCGCGCACCTGGGACGAGCTGATCCAGTACACCGACCGGCTCACGCAGCGGGGCGACCACGGCAGCTTCAAGACGATCGGCTTCATTCCCGTGGTCCCCACCTGGACCAACAGCTGGTTCTACCTGTATAGCTGGCAAAACGGCGGCGATTTCATGTCCCCGGACGGGAGGCGCTGCACGCTCGTCTCGCCCGAAAACCGGGAAGCCCTGCAGTGGTGCACGGACTTCTACGACCGGATGAGCGGCGCAGAGAACGTGATGGCCTTCGCCTCCACGTTCCAGCCCCGCGAGATGGATCCGTTTATCATCGGCAAGATGGCCATGCGGATCGACACGAACGTCTGGGTGGAGAACCTGGCCCGGTATGCCCGGGACCTGGATTTCGGGGTGGCGCCGCCACCGGTGCCCGCGGCTCGTCTCCGCGGAGATGGCCGCTTCCACGGCCAGCCGCCCTTCATTACCTGGTCCGGCGGCTTCTCCTACGGCATTCCCGCGGGCTGCCGTCACCCGAAGGAGGCGTGGCTCTTCATCCGGTGGATGAACAGTCTCGAGAGCCGCCGCATCTACAGCCGCGCGCAGCAGGCGTTCAACCTCTCCCAGGGGCGGCCCTACGTCCCGGACATGCACGCGGACCGGCGCATCAACGAGGTCATCTTCTCCGAGTTCGAGCCGAAGGGGAGCGATCCCGTCTCCCGCCGCACCCGCGCCGCCATGCGCGTCGGCCTGCAGATGATGCCCTACGCGAGATTTCGTCCGGTGACGTTCGTCGGGCAGCGACTCTGGGATGAGCACGTCCGCCTGTTCGAATCGGCCATCCGGCGGAAGCAGACGGCGGAGGAAGCGCTCGCCGGCGCGCAGGCGATCGTCCAGCGCGAGCTGAACGCCGTGTTCGACCGGGAGAAGAACCCTTACCTGAATCTTCCCGTAACGGTGGCGGTCTGCTCGCTGGCGCTGCTCGCGCTCCTCGGCGCCTTCGTCTTCTACTGTTTCCGCGGCGGCCGCGTGGCGCCGCTCCTCCGCTCGGAGGCGCGCGCCGGCTACATGTTCGCGCTGCCGTGGATCCTGGGCTTCCTGGCCTTCTTCCTGGGCCCGATGATCGCCGCCGTCGTCCTCTCCTTCTGTGACTACGACGTACTGCACCCGCCCCGCTGGGTGGGGCTGGAGAACTACGCGAACACCTTCGCGGACCCCATCCTCGGCAGCTCCTACCTGAACATCCTCATCCTGGCGGGGGTGAGCATTCCGCTAAGCATCGGCATCAGCCTCGGCCTGGCGATGCTGCTGAACAACAAGATCCGGGGAATGGCCGGCTTCCGGACCCTCTTCTACGTTCCGAGTCTCACCCCGGCGGTCGCCATCGCGCTGCTCTGGATGTACATTCTGAACCCGGATTCCGGCCCCATCAACCAGGCTTGGCGAGCAACCCTCACGCCGGCGTTCGGCTGGCCGGCGCCTACCTGGATGGCCAGCGAGCTCTGGGCCAAGCCGGCGATCACGCTGATGACCCTGTGGAGCGCGGGCGGGGGGATCATCCTCTGGCTCGCCGGCCTGCAGGGGGTGCCGCAGCACCTGTACGAAGCTGCCGACCTGGACGGCGCGACGGCGCTCGCGCGCTTCCGGCACGTCACGCTGCCGATGCTGACCCCTTACATCCTGTTCAACGTGGTGATGGGGACCATCACCTGGCTGCAGCGGTTCACGGACCTCTATTTCATGACGGACGGGAAAGGCCAGCCGGCGGACAGCACGTGGGTGCCTGTCATCTACATCTTCAACAACGCGTTCGAGTACTTCAAGATGGGCTATGCCAGCGCCTGGGCCTGGATCATGTTCTTCGTCGTCATGGCGCTCACCGCCGTCAACCTGTACGGGAGCAAGCGCTGGGTCCACTACGACGGAGAGAGGAAGTAGCCGCCTCGCACTCCACCGCTCCCTTCCATCCGGCCACCACCCGAGCTTCCCATGCTGCTGCCCCTACTCATCGTCATCGCGGCATACGCCACGGCCTGGGGCTGGGGCGTGATGGTGGCGGACGCCTGGCGCCGCCGGCACTGGGGCGGACTGGTCTCCCTGCTCGGCCCGGGCTGCGCGGCGGTGGTGCTCTCGCTCTCCGGCCCGCTCGCCTTTCCGCTGCGGCCCGGCGCCTACCTGGCGCTCGCCGCCGTTCCGGCGGCGGCCTACTACTTCCTGATCCCGCATCAGCAGGATGATTGGAAGTGGCAGAAGCTGCGGCGCCAGGATGCCCGCCGCACCGGCATTCTGCTGGTGCTCATCACCGGCGCGGCGCTGTTTTCCCTGCCGTATTTCATGATGGTGGTTACCTCGCTCAAGCCGGACGACAGCATCTTCAAAGACCCCGTCGGCCTGCCCCGGGTATGGGTCTGGGAGAACTACCCGCGGATGTTCCAGTTCCTGGAGAACGCCATCGGGCATGTCCGGACCGGCTACGGCTCCCTCTTCGTCCTGAACACCCTTCAGGTCACCACGCTCGTGATTGCCGGCGTGGTGGTCTCCAGCACCCTCGTTGCCTATAGCTTCGCGCGCCTCCGCTGGCCGGGACGAGACATCCTCTTCGGCGCGGTCCTGGCCACGATGATGCTTCCGACGGCCGTGACGATGATCCCGCGGTTTCTCATCTTCAAGCATCTCGGGTGGGTCGATACGCTGCTGCCGCTCTGGGTGCCCGCCTGGTTTGCCTCCAGCGGCTTCAACGTCTTCCTGCTCCGGCAGTTTTTCATGACGATCCCACCGGATCTGGAGGACGCCGCGAAAATCGACGGCTGCGGCTATCTCACCATCTACTGGCGGATCATGCTGCCCCTCATCAAGCCGGCGATCGCCGCGGTGGCGATCATGGAGTTCCTCAATACGTGGAATGACTTCATGGGCCCGCTGATCTACATCTTCAGCCCCTGGAATATGACCGGCTCCTACGCCCTGCGCCTTTTTCAGAGCGACAACACCGGCAACTGGGCGCTCCTTCTGGCGGCGTGCTCGCTCTGGACGGTGCCGGTGATGCTGCTGTTCTTCTTCGCGCAGCGGGCCTTCATCGAGGGCATCACGCTGACCGGGATGAAGAACTGACGCTCGCGCCGGGACCGGCCGCCCCACTCTCGCTAGGCCGCCTCGTGCTCGTCCGTGTCGTGCTGGTCCGTGTTGACCGGCCGGCCGACTAGTTGCTCCGCGTCCCGTGCGCCGGCGGACGCTGCGCCCGGCCGCGCGGCCTGCGCATGCGCGTAGAGAAAGCTGCCGGCAAAGAGCAGGAAGACCACGGTGATGGAGAGCCATTCCGGCAGCGCCCATGGGAGGACACCCAGCACTTCGTGAGCATACTTCCAGATCAGCTTGATCCCGATCCAGGCCACCACGACGTACGCCCCGTCGATCAGCCGCGGATAGCGCTGGATGAGGTGGAGCACCTGAAGTGTGAGGAGCCGCATCATCAGGATCCCGAGCAGTCCCCCCGCGATGATCACCCACGTTTTGCCGGTCATCGCCACCGCGGCGAGGATCGAATCCAGCGCGAAGACCAGATCGAGCCAGTCCGCCTTCAGCACGATGATCCAGAACATCGAGAGCCCGAAGATGCCGCGTTCGGGCTCTGGGGCGGGAGCCGCGGCCCGCTCTTCCGGATGCCGGGCGAAGTGCTTGTACGGAAGGTAGAGGAGGTAGACCCCGCCAATGAGGCTGATCCACTTCCAGCGGACCAGCTCTACCGCCAGCAGCGTGGCGAGGATGCGGAGCACAAAGGCGCCGGCCATCCCATAGTGCAGCGCCTTGCGCTGCTGGTCGGGCGGGAGCGGCTGAACGATAACGGCCAGGATGAGCGCGTTGTCGCCGCTCAAGAGGCCTTCCAGCACCACCAGAACCAGGATCGTGACCAGGTCGGACGGTTGGAAGGGCACTCGGTGATCTCTCCTCGGAGCGTGAGCCGGCGAAGCGTGGGGTCGAGCCTCGCTGCTATCTGTTTACCACAGCGCGCACGGCCGGTCGCCCGACCCGCTGTCGCGGAGGGTTCGGGACCGGAGCCCGCCGCCGGCGCTCCCCCCGATGATCGTGCCGGGGAGCCGCCGCGGGAAGAACCCCACGGGATGGCCGGAAGGCCCTACTTCTTCGAAGGCTGATCGACCTTCGCACCCTCGTCGATCCAGCGCTGGAACAGCCGGATCTGGGCGTCCGTGAGGTCCGTGTTCAGCGGCATCTTGGGCTGCTTCACTCCGGTGAGGTAC
>CAYQDT010000229.1:0-232 GCA_964416225.1 uncultured bacterium | reverse complement strand
CGCACAATCGGCGAACCGCCGTCTCCGCCCTTGAAGAGATCCTCGGGCGTGTCCAGCACCAGGTTATGGGACGGCTCCGCTCCCGTATGGCACGTCCGGCAGCGCTCCTTCAGAATCGGCTGGATCTGCTCCCGGAAGCTGACCGGCTTCGGCTTCGGCTCATCCGCCCGGGCGCCGGGTACCAGCAGCAAGGCAAGGACGAAACCGGCGGCGGCGAGGCGTCGGAGCATGC
>CAYQDT010000228.1:5010-6267 GCA_964416225.1 uncultured bacterium | reverse complement strand
GTCTTCGCGTCGGGAACTACGCTGGGCGCCGACAACGGCATCGGCGCCGCCTGCGGGCTTGCCCTGCTGACGGACCGCTCCCTGCGGCATGGGCCGCTGGAGCTCCTGTTCACCGTTGAGGAAGAGACGGGACTGCACGGCGCGCGGGAGCTGGATCCGGCCCTCGTCCGGGGGCGGCTGCTGGTGAACCTGGACAGTGAAGACCCCCGCGAGCTCACGATCGGCTGCGCGGGGGGCGCCGGGGCCGTGCTCGAGGTACCGGTGAACACGGAGCGGAGTCCGACAGGCTGGGCCTCCGTGGAGGTCTCCGTCGCCGGCCTGAAGGGCGGTCACAGCGGGGTGCAGATCCACGAGCCGCTGGCCAACGGGATCAAGCTGCTGACCCGGGTCCTGCTCGCCGCGCGGGAAGCGGGTATCGACTTCGGGCTGGCGAGCATCCGGGGCGGCAACGCGCACAACGCGATCCCCCGGGACGCGTCCGCGGTGCTGCTCGTCCCGGCCGATGCCGTGGCGGGCCTGGAGCTCGCCGTGGCGGAAAGCGGCCGGGTGCTCGCCGCGGAATGGGGTGCCCATGAGCCCGGCCTCTCCCTCTCGGCCCGCGCCACGGAGGCGTCCGTGGAGGTGCTCACCCGCAGCAGCCGGGACCGGCTCCTGAAGCTGCTGGATCGGCTGCCGCACGGCGTGCTCCGCTGGAGCACTGCCTTCGAAGGGAAGGTGGAGACTTCCTCGAACCTGGCGCAGGTGGCCACCCATCTCCCGATCGTGGAGGTCGGCACGAGCACGCGGAGCTTCGTTGAGAGCGAGCTGGAGCGCGTCCAGGCGGAGATCCTCTCCCTCGGCCGGGAAGTGAACGCTCAGGTCCGGGTGCGAGACGGCTACCCGGGCTGGGAGCCGGATCCGCATTCCCGCCTGCTGCAGGTGACGCGGCGGGTGTACGAGCGGGAGTTCGGCGCCGCGCCTGCCGTCCAGGTGATCCACGCCGGCCTCGAGTGCGGAGTGATCGTCTCCAAGCTCCCGGGGATGGAGGCCGTTTCGTTCGGCCCCCGGATCGAAGGCGCGCACACGCCGGAAGAGCACGTCTATATCTCCACGGTCGGAACCACCTGGCGCTTGCTGACAGCCCTCCTTGCCGAGCTGTGCGAAGTATTCGCGGTTGAACCGGGTGAACCCGCCGACCGAGGTGTCGGGCAGGTAGACGTAGGCGACGCGGCCGTCGCTCAGCTTATCCACCTTGCGCCGATTCTCGTCGACCCAGGC
>CAYQDT010000228.1:1106-5000 GCA_964416225.1 uncultured bacterium | reverse complement strand
TGACCTCCGGCGTGCCTCGCCAATCCGGTGCGGGCGTGCGATAATAGCTCGCCATGCTCCACACTTCCTCCCTCACGCAGCTACACCCCGGAATGCCCGTCCTCTACGCGGGCGATCGCGTCACCTATGTCCCGGAGGAGCTCGCGGCCCGGTTCCGGCCGGGAGACCGCCTCCTCGTGGTCCAGCAGACGGGCGATCTGCTCCTGATTCCCGCGGAGCAGCACCAGGTCGCGGCGGCGGCGGTCGGCCGTGCGGCGACGGCGTTCGAGCAGATGGGCGAGGTGGACGACGCGGCGGTCACCCGGTTCTACGAGGCGTTTGCCCGGCGCCTCGAGGCGGACACGGCTTGGTCCGAAATCGCGCGGGTGAATGCGGGGGACGTGGAGCGGGCCCGAACCCGCGGACGCTCCGTGACCCGCCTCATCGCCGGCGAAAAGATGCGCCGCGACATGATCGCCGGCCTGCGTGAGTGGCGCGACGCCTCGTCGCTTCGGGGACGGGTCCTCGAGCGGGTGGAGCACGACGGCTGGGTGGTGGAGCAGCGGGTCGCGCCGCTGGGGGTGGTCGGCTTTGTGTTCGAGGCGCGCCCGAACGTCTTCGCGGATGCCACCGGCGTGCTGCGCGGCGGGAATACAGTGGTATTCCGGATCGGCAGCGACGCCCTCGAGACGGCGCGCGCGATCGTGGAGCAGGCCCTCGATCCGGCCCTGGCGGAAGCCGGCCTTCCGGAGGGGGCGGCGACGCTGATCCCCAGCGGCGACCGGGCGGCGGGTTGGGCGATGTTCTCGGACCCGCGCCTCGCCCTGGCGGTAGCCCGCGGATCCGGGCGTGCCGTGGAGCAGCTCGGCAGCGTGGCCCGGCAGTCCGGCGTGCCGGTGAGCCTCCATGGAACCGGCGGCGCCTGGCTGGTCGCGGACGAGAGCGCGGACGCGGAGCGATTCCACGCCGCGGTCTACCATTCACTGGACCGGAAGGTCTGCAATACCCTGAACGTCTGCTGCCTGCCGGAGGCCCGCGCGCCGGAGCTCGTTCCGCTGTTCCTGCGTGCACTCCGGGCCGCCGGCGGCCGGCGGGAGCACGGCTGCAAGCTCCACGTGCTTGCCGGCGACGAGCACTGGCTGCCGGACGAGTGGCGGACGGTACGGACCCGCGTCCGCCGGGCCGGCGGAGATGTGGACGAGCCGCTCACCGAGCTCCTCCCGGAGAGCGAGTTGGGCCGCGAATGGGAGTGGGAAGAGACGCCCGAGGTCACCCTCGCGGTGGTGCCGGATCTGCCCACGGCGGTCCGGCTCTTCAACCGCTACAGCCCCCGGTTCGTCGCCAGCCTCATCGCAGAGGACCCCGAGGCGCAGCGCCGGTTCTATGAAACGGTAAACGCGCCCTTTGTGGGCAACGGCTTCACGCGGTGGGTGGACGGCCAGTACGCGTTGAACCGCCCGGAGCTCGGGCTTTCGAATTGGGAGAGCGGCCGCCTGTTTGCGCGCGCCGGCGTGCTGAGCGGCGACGGCGTCTTCACCATTCGCACTCAGGTGACGCAGGCGCGCTCCGACGTCCACCGTTAGTAGGTCCGGCGATGAGGGCCGCCACGGTCAACGTCAGCCGCCGAGCCGCCGCACGTGACGTTGCTTCGCCGCTTCGTTCCACGGCGGCGGGTCCCACCGCCAGCCCACCACCTCTGCGGGGGAGCCGGCTCCTGTTGGGCAAGAGTGCGTGGACCATCCGGTCGAGCTGCGGGCGGGTGGTCGGCGGCCGCTTTTATTTTCAATCCGGCTGCAGTGTCGACCGGGAGGCGGAAACGAGCATGGACATGTGCAGGGGGTGGTGCCGGCCGCTCCGGCTGCGCACCTCGTACTCATCCAGCGCCGGCCGGCTCTTCTCGTCCTCGAAGCCGGTCTCCCTGAGCCACCCGCGCCGGGTTTGCCTCCAGTGGGTGGTAGCTCGAGGAGATTACCTCGCAGGGCCAGCTCCAGTCGGCACGCGCCGCGTCCAGAGATCCGACGCCGATCCAACGAGCGAGTGGGGCCGTACAGCGTCACCTTCAAGGAAACTCCATGTCCAAGACAATCCTGCCCAGGATCCTGCTGATCCCGGCCCTGCTTTCCGGGTGCGTCGGCGGTGTGGCTACGGTCACGACTGAGCGGGCGGTCGCGACGGTCGCGGCGGTCCAGCCGGTGACCATCACCGTCGAGCCGGGAGAGCGCCAGACCTTCGGTGGGATGGGCACCAGCCAGAACAACTTCCGGTTGCCCTACAACAAGCTGACGCCGGAGCGCCGTGCTATGCTGGCCCGGCTGCTGTTCCGTGACCTGCGCATGAAGATCCTGCGCATGTGGTGGGACGTACCAACCTACGCGCCGGCGTCCGGACCGCGTAACCCTGCGCCGTTTGTCGAGGCCTACATCAAGTCGGGGATGATCGCGGACGCGCGCGCGTCCGGCGTCATCACCCTGTTGCTGGCTCCGGATCACGTGCCGCCGTATCTGCTGAACGACCCGGGAAATCCCAAGTCGCCGATCAAGGCGTCCGCCTCGGGCCGTTTCGCCGCACTGATCGCCGAATTCATCCAGATGCTGCGAGACCGGTACGGGGTGGAGATCCAGGTGACGGGGATCGCGAATGAGCCGCCGTGGTTCACGCCGCGGACGATGGTGGAGACGGTCCGTGCCTTGCGCGCGGAGCTGGACAGGCGCGGCCTGGGACGCGTTCGGGTCGTGGCGACCGAGCACCCCAACAACGATGACACCGCGGATCGGTTCCTGGCGGCGCTCAAGGCGGACCCTCGTGCCTGGGCAAGCCTGGCCGGCATCGCCACGCATTCATACAGCATGGCGGCGCGGGAGACGGAGGCACGCTTCGTGGCAGGCCCTGCCGGGCGCAACTCCAAGGAGTTCTGGATTACCGAGGCGGGCGGAGGGGTGGGACTACCGACCAGCGAGCCGCCGGTCGACGAGCGGCAGGCGGCATCCATGGCCTCCCGCTTCTTGAGCGACATGAACCATCGGGTCACCCACTGGGTGTGGTTCCTCGGAGCCGAGGAGGTCGACAACTGGCCCGAAGCGTTCGACAACGTGCAGCGGTTGATCCAGTATCAGCCACTGCGCCAGGGCGACTGGTATCTGCCCCTCCTGAAGTACTACTACTTCCGGCGTCTCAGCCAGACCTTCGATCCCGGCGCGGTCTTCCGGGCAGCCCGAAGCTCCGCCGACGCGGAGATGACCTGGACGTACGGCCGCAAGCCCCGCCTCACCGCCGCCGCCGCGCGCAACCCGGACGGCGGCTGGGCCGTGGCGCTGAGCAACTACACCTCGGACCACTTTGAGTTCCCGGCCATGACGCAGTTCGACCGCGAAAATACGGGGCACGCGGCGCAGACCTTTACCGTCACCCTGCGTCTGCCGGAGCTGGCGGGAGCCAACGCCATCCCGTTTCGCATGTGGCGCAGCAGCGGCACCCTGCGGGACCGGGAGGAGAGCGTGGTCACGATGCGCGACGGGGTAGTCACCATTCCCAACGTCGCCCCCCTGCAACTCGTCACCCTGCGGGCGGCGGCCGCTCGCTGAACCGCCCCACGGGGCGATGGGTGTCGCCGGCCCGGACAGGTGCGATCCGGGCGGGCCGGTCCGCAGGCGCGTCTATGTGAGAAGCGGAACTCGAGCCGGTTCACGACCGCGCTGCGCGGTCGACCGCGCTCAACCGTCCACTTCGGCAAAGCGCAGCAATTGCCGGTGTTCCGCCGGAAGCCGATCCCACTCCGCGCGCGGAATCAGCGGCGCCTGCAGCTCAAAGCGGTACCAGGGCCGGACGTACACCAGCGCCAGGTGGGGACGCGGCATGGGGGCGGGGTCGCAGATCTGTTCGCGGGCTCAGGGGCGGTGGGGTTGGAGGCGTTGTCGC
>CAYQDT010000228.1:0-1096 GCA_964416225.1 uncultured bacterium | reverse complement strand
CGGCATGGGGGAGCGGTTCGGCGTACCGCGGTGCCACATCCGGAGATCGCGAACCAGCAGCGATCCCGCCGGCATGTTCGCACGCCGGCTGGGCAGCTCCGCGGCCAGCCGCTCCATCTCCGCCACGGGACCCGGCAACAGGTGGGTTCCCGGCCAGAATTCCAGGCTGCCGTTTTCCACCGTGCAGTCCACCAGCGGCACGTTCAGCACCAGCCCGTACGCCGGCACCGTCAGCCGGCTCTCCGGAAACAGCAGCCGCGTGTCGGAGTGGACCGGCTGATAGGCGCTGCCCGGAAGCGGCGTGTCCGAGGCGAAGTAGACCAGTGCGGCGTCCGGGCCGAGCACCGCGTGGACGAGGGCCAGCACCGCTTCATGAGCGTAGCAGAGCGACTCCGCGAACGGCGGCTCCCAGGGCAGGTACATCTGATACCGCTGCGCCCCCCGGTTCGTTTCCTCCGTGGCGGCCTTCTCCCGGAGCAGCTCCGTAAAGCGCGCCCTCGCCGACTCCACCCATTCCAGGGGGAGCCTTTCGGGAAGGAGGGTGCTGCCTGCCACGCGCAGTGCCTCCAGGTGATAGTCGAGCCGGTTCGCGTCCTCCATTGCATCACTCCTCGGCGCCACTCCCACGCCTCACACCGGGCGTCCCGGTAGATCCCTTCACGAGAGATAGACTTTTTCCACCCACTCCCAAAGGTTCCCTCGGCGGTGGGATACCCCTTCATTCCCCGGCGCGGCAGCAAGCACGGCCCGGCGGTTTCCGGGGAGCGGGTCGGCGGGTGGATCCCTTGCCTCTGGGTAGGCTGCGGATAACCCGCCTGCTTGCCTCTTAAATCAACGTTAACTTAGTGGCGAGATTGTTGGACACTCAAGACAACCTCTGGTAAACTGGTCCTCATTAACGTACACCGGCCGCATTCCGACTGCTTGACACGTGATGGTTTCCGCGCTCCTCGTGAGCCGGGCAACTTCCCCGGGGCAGGTAGAGATGGGCTAGCACCACACGAGAAAGGGTGTGGTGACGCAAGACGGGGTTCCGGGCCCTTCAACACCCGGAGGAAAACTCAGCATGAGCAAGCGACTCTATGTGGGCAACCTG
>CAYQDT010000227.1:0-6299 GCA_964416225.1 uncultured bacterium | reverse complement strand
CGGTGCGGCTAGGGCCCGGGGGGTGCCTCGCCAGGAGGTACCCGCCCGAACCCCCGGCTGAAAAGAAAACCAGGAGTCCCCCGCCCCAACCCCCGGCAAGAAAGAAAAGCAAGAGGCGCCCGGCCGGGGAAAAGATCAGAAGCTAAGACTCGCCGGAGCAATCGGATGCTCCCGGCGATAGGCAAGAATCTCCCGCACCCCCGCCTCCAGCGAAACCGTCGGCCGGTACCCCAGAGCGCTCTCGATCCGCGACAGGTCCGCCTGCTGCTGGCGGACATAGCCGGAGCGAACCGGGTTTTCGATCAGCGTCGGCGGCAGCCGGGTCCCCATCAGTCGGTTCAGCGTCCCGACAAGCTCCACCAGGTTGATCGCCTCGGACGTGCCCACGTTGAAGACGGTAAACCCGAACCGCCGCTCCGTCTCCATCGCCAGTTGGAACGCGCGGACCAGGTCCCGAGCGTTTGTGAAATCGCGCGTCTGGGTGCCGTCCCCGTACAGCACCGGCGAGCGGCCCTGCTCCATGCCCCAGATGAACTGGGACACGAGGTTCGCAAACCGGCCCTTGTGCTCCTCGTGCAGGCCGTACACGCTCATGAAGCGAAAGCCGATGATCTCGAGACCGTGGTCCGCGCTGTAGACGTGCGAGAGCTCCTCCTGGCAGTGCTTGCTGACGGCGTAGTAGTTGGGCGGGGTCACCGGCTGCTCTTCGTGCAGCGGCACCGGGTTGTTGCCGTAGATGGAGGAGGTGGAGGCGAAGAGCACCTTCCGCGCCCCCGCGCCCCGCGCGTACTCCAGCACGTTCAGGTGGCCGATCACGTTGTTGCGGAACGCACCGACCAGGTCCTCGCTGAACATCGGCGCGGAGGAGGCCGCCGCCAGGTGGATCACGTAGTCGACCGGCCCGGCCTGCTCCAGATCCGCCGGCGTCTCCACATTGCCGCGGAGGAACCGCACCTCCGGCCGGAGGTAGTCCGGCGTTCCCAGCGCCAGGCTGTCCAGCGCCGTCACCTGGTGCCCCAGCCCCGCCAGGATGTTGCTCGCATTGCTTCCGATGAAGCCCGCCCCGCCCGTGATCAGAATTCTAGCCATGAACCGTCTCCCACGTTTTCGGTGTCCCGTTCCGGGTGCCGGACGTCCGGCTCGCCCGCACCACCGGCTGCCGCCCCCACGGCGCGGAGCCGTACCCCGGACCAGGTCCGGACCGCCTTACAGGTAGGCGTGCTGGTTCTGCTGCTCCAGCACGCGGATCAGCTCCTTGAGGTCCTGCGTGTTGTTCTTGTCCACCACCAGCAGCGCGTCTCCGGCGTCGATGATGAGGATATCCTTCAGCCCGAGCGTGGCGATGAGGCGGCCGCTTCCGTTGTAGACGGAGCAGCCCTCGCAGCGGACGCTGGCGTGCCAATCCGGAGCTGCCTCCGGCTCGTTCGCGGCCCGGAGCGCTTCCAGCAGCGCGCCCCAGTCCCCCACGTCGGACCAGCCCATCTCCACCGGCACCACCAGAAGGTTCCGGAACCGCTCCGTCACCAGGAGCTCGAACGAAACCTTCGGCAGGGTCCGGTACAGCTCCGCCCGCCGCTCCGCCGCGGCCGGGTCGTCGAGCAGCGCTCCGATGGTCCGGAGGGTCTCTCCCATGCCGGGGTCGAGGCTCGCGGTCAGCTCCAGGAGGTACTCCGCGCGGCAGACCTTGTTGCCCGTGTTCCAGAGCCACCCGCCCGCTTCGACCAGCTCCTGCGCCGTCTCCAGGTCCGGCTTCTCGATGAACCGCTGCGCCTGGAACACCGGCTCCCGCTCGTACCAGCCGATGCCGGCCCCCATGCGGATATAGCCCATTCCCGTGTGCGGGGAATGCGGCCGCACCCCGATCATCACCATCGTGTCCGAGTGCTCTTCCAGCGCCGCATACGCCGCGCGGACGGCCGTGGCGAAGGGGACGCGGTCGCGAATCAGGTGGTCCGAGCAGAAGACGCCGAGGCGGGCTTCCGGGTCACGCTGCAGGAGCGTCGCCGCCGCGAAGCCGAAGGCGGGGGCGGTGTCGCGCGCTTCCGGCTCGCACAGGATGTTTTCCGGGGCCAGCTCCGGCAGTTGCTCCCGGGCGAGGGAGAGGAACCGCTGGTCGGTCTGCACGAGGATGTGCGAGGCGGGAAAGACCTCCCGCAGCAAGCCGTAGATCCGCTGCAGCATGCTCTCGCCGCCAAACAGGGTCTGGAACTGCTTCGGACGGTTCCGCCGGCTCAGCGGCCACACCCGGGTGCCGCTGCCCCCGGCCATGATGACCGCATAGTGGTGCTGGTTCACGACTACCTCCGGAATGGATATGCAGGCTGCGGGCCGGCTGTGCCAGAATCGCCGCTAAACGGCGGCCGCCGCGCGCACCTGTCCTTCTCTCCGAAAGCAGCCTCGCCGCCGGTTCCGCGCTCCCGCGCTCCGGCCGGACGCGCCGGGATCAGTCGAACGCCTGGATGCCGCGCCCCTCGCGCTCCACCTCCTCCACGTCCGCCTGCACCATGAGCCGGACGAGCTCCCGGAAGGTGGTCCGCGGCTCCCAGCCCAGCCGCTCGCGGGCCTTGGAGGCGTCCCCCACCAGGAGATCCACCTCCGCGGGACGGAGCAGGCGCGGATCGGTCTCCACGTACTCCCGCCAGTTCAGGCCCACGGAGCCGAACGCCTCTTCCAGGAACTCCTCCACGGTGTGCGTCGCGCCGGTGGCCACCACGTAGTCGTCCGGCTGCTGGTGCTGCAGCATCCGCCACATCACCTCCACGTATTCCTTGGCGTAGCCCCAGTCCCGCTGCGCGTCCAGGTTGCCCAGCAGCAGCTTCTCCTGCTGCCCCGCCACGATCCGCGCCACCGCGCGGGTGATCTTGCGGGTGACGAAGGTCTCGCCGCGGCGCGGGGACTCGTGGTTGAACAGGATCCCGTTGCACGCGAACATCCCGTAGCTCTCGCGGTAGTTCACGGTCATCCAGTAGGCGTACACCTTCGCCGCGCCGTACGGGCTGCGGGGGTAGAACGGCGTGCTCTCCCGCTGCGGCACTTCCTGCACCTTGCCGTACATCTCGGAGCTGCTGGCCTGGTAGAACCGGGCCGGAATCCCGGACAGGCGAATGGCTTCCAGGAGGCGCGTCGTCCCCAGCCCCGTCACGTCGCCCGTGTACTCGGGCACGTCGAAGCTGACTCGCACGTGGCTCTGCGCGGCCAGGTGGTACACCTCGTCCGGCTGCGTGCGCATCACCAGCTGGAACAGGTTGCTGGCGTCGCTCAGATCGCCGTGGTGGAGGAAGAGGCGGACGTTGTTGATCTCCGGATTGCTGCAGAGATGATCGATCCGCTGGGTGTTCGGCGCGGCGGAGCGGCGGACCACCCCGTGAACCTCATACCCCTTCTCCAGGAGAAGGTCCGCCAGGTACGACCCGTCCTGGCCCGTGATGCCCGTGATCAGCGCCTTCTTCAAAACCGCTCCTCCCGCCGCACGACAGCTCCGTGCCGGCCGGCGCCCTGAACCCAGTATCTATCACCCAACAACCCGCCGGCGGCACACCCTTTCACAACCTTAGGGATGGCCGCCAGGCGGGTTGTCCGGCTGGGTGGGGTGAGACCGCGTCGGACGGCCGGCGCGCCTATCCCGGGCGGCGGATCATCTGCCGCAGCTCCGACATGTTGCCGGCGAAGACCAGCGCGTCTTCTTCGGAGATCAGGCCCGCGCGGTAATACCGCAGCAGGCACTGGTTCATCGTCTGCATGCCCCAGTAATCCCCTTCGGCGATGTGCTGGTACAGCATCCCGAAGCGCCCCTCTTCAATCAGCTTCGCGATGGTCGGCGTGGCGATCAGCGTCTCCACGGCGCCAACGCGCCCGGAGCCGTCCGCCCGGGGGACCAGCTTCTGGGAGATGATGCCCCGCAGCGAGTTGGAGAGGCGCATGCAGATCTGCGCCTTCTCGTGCGGCGGGAACATGTTGATGATCCGGTCCATCGTCTCATACGCGCTCGGCGTGTGAACCGTGGAGAAGACGAGGTGGCCCGTCTCCGCCGCCTGCAGGCAGATGGAAAAGGTCTCCACGTCCCGGAGCTCGCCGATCAGGATCACGTCCGGCGCCTGGCGGAGCACGTACTTCAGCGCGGACTGGAAGCTCTCCGTGTCCAGCCCCACTTCGCGCTGGTTGACGATCCCCATCTTGTCCTGGTGCACGAACTCAATGGGGTCCTCCACGGTGACGATGTTCTTCTGCATCGTCTCGTTGATCTGGTTCAGCATCGCCGCCAGCGTGGTGGACTTGCCGGAGCCGGTGGGACCCGTCACCAGGATCAGCCCCTGCTTCTGCTTCGGCAGCTCCTTCAAGACCGGCGGCATGCCCAGCTCGTCCAGGTGCGGCATGGTGAGCGGGATCAACCGGATGCACATCCCGGTGCTTCCCTTCTGCTGGTAGACGTTCACCCGGAACCGGGCGAACGGCAGCTGGAAGCTGAGGTCCATGTCCTTGCGCTGCTCGAAGCGCTGGATCTGGATGGGGGTCATCATCCCGTATGCCAGCTGGCGGATGTCGTCACCGGACATCACCGGGAAATCAGTGCGCGTGATTTTGCCGTGCACGCGGAAGCACGGCGGAGAGCTGTCCTTGAAGAACACGTCCGAGCTGCGAACCTCATGCCCCCGCTGCAGTATCTCTTCGACGGTCACCGGCATATCTGTCACTCCGTCCCGGGTGTGGCTTACCGTTGCCCCCGGTGTCGCGGCCGCATTCCCTTCACAATCAGCACCACGCCGAGCAGGAATAACGCCGCCAGGGCGGCGATCCCCCCCATCCACTTCCAGCTCCAGCCAGCCTGCCCGGACCGGACGGAGGGCACGTTCTGCGGCGGGCCGTTCCGCTGGTCCACCCAGATCTCATAATCCGCGGTAATGCTCGTTCCGTCCGGTGACCGCTGGATGTGCGGCTCAACGCGGATCGATCCCTGCGAGAACGGCTCCGGGGACTGGAGCGGAAACGAGTTGGACAGCATGTACCAGACGTGGAAGTGGCCGTACCGCTTGAAGGCCCAGATCAGCGGATCCAGCTCCAGCACTCCGGTCGTCCGGTTGGCAAGCCCGGATATGTTCGTTTCCCCGGACGTGGAACCCTCTTTCCGGGTCACCTCGATGGGTCCCGCCGTCGAGCCGAGACGCTGCGCCACCGCCTTCAGGTCCGCTTCCACCTGCGCGTTTCCCGGGTCATCCGCGTAGGTCGCCCCGATCGCGTCGGGCAGGCCCGGGATGGAGAAGATCACCACCACCAGATCCGCCTTCTGCGGACCGGCGGGCGGAGCGGCGGCGGCGCGCGGCGCGGCCGGGAAAAACAGTGCCGCGCAGAGGAGCGCCGGGAAAAGGAGCGCCGGGAAGAGGAGCCGCCGTGCCGCCGTGGCGGGGACGCGGGGCGGGAGCGGACGTTCGGAGGGGGGCCGGGGGGAGGCCTGGATCATCACGTCCCGATCGGCGGGCGGCGCGCCGGGCGAACCCGAGCGAACCGGATGGGAGGGGAACCGGATGGAACGATTACCGGTGGGAAAAACTCGGGGTGCCGAAAGAGTTCGGGGTGCCGAAAGAGTTCGGGGTGCCGAAAGAGTTCGGGGTGAAGAAACGATACGGGGTGAAATGGAGCAGAGGGGACTCGAACCCCTGACCCTCACGCTGCCAGCGTGATGCTCTCCCAGCTGAGCTACTGCCCCGTAGCAGAGGACGCGCGGATTATAACAGCGCCCCGGTTGGCCGTCAATCGTTGATTTGGCGGCCGGTATGGGCTCTCCGGACCGCGCGGACAGGCGGCATTCGGGCGGAGCATCCGGCGCCGGGTCTGGCGGGAGTGTGTGGGAATCGAACCCACCGAAGACAGGATCAACTGCCTCCCACGAGGGTTTGAAGCCCTGGCGAGCCACCAGACCCGAGCCACCCCCACGCCGCACCGTCCGGAGCAGGCGAGCCAACAACCCGCCGGACCGCCTCATTATACGATATCCACGCACCCGCCGGTGCCGGAAACTCCGTCGCCGGCAACCACTTCGCCGATCACCGCGCGCACGGGCACGCCCTCTCGCTCCAGCTCCGCCAGCAGCGCCTCGGTCCGCTCCGGAGCCACGGCAATCAGCAGTCCGCCGGAGGTCTGGGGATCGAAGCAGACCGCCCGCACCGCCTCGGGAACCGTTTCCCCGAACCGGACCCGCGCGCCGAGGAACGCGGCGTTCGCGCGCCCGCCGCCGGGGTTCACCCCCGCCTCCGCGTGGCGGAGCGCCCCCCGGAGGAGCGGCAGCGCGCCGGCGCGGAGCACCG
>CAYQDT010000226.1:0-6310 GCA_964416225.1 uncultured bacterium | reverse complement strand
CCCCGCGTGATCATGGACACGCCGCATGATGACCGGGACCCGCATGTGGCGTGCCTGAAGAACGGGACGCTGGTGCTCTCGTGGTTCGCGGCCTGGAACCCGTCCTACCCGCCGCAGGGTGAGACGGAGCCGGTGGGGATGTTCACCTCCACCAGCAGTGACGGAGGGGTGACGTGGACGCCGGCCCGCCGGATCCGGACCTCCGGCCCGTACTGGTGGGCCTGCTCCGCGCCGGTCCGCGAGCTCAAGGACGGGACCTGGATCCTCGGGATCTACCACGAGGAGCCGGGACACCGGGTCGCGTGGGGCGGTACGATCCGCAGCCGGGACCACGGCGAGACGTGGACGGACGTCGCACCTATCGGAGAGGGCACCGGCTTACAACTGGATGCGGAGACGGACGTCGTTCAGGTGGATCGGCGCCACCTGCTGGCGGCTCTGCGCTCTTCCAGCAGCAACCTGCGCTTCGCCTCCTCCACCGACGGCGGGCGGACGTGGTCCCGGCCGTGGGATAGCGGCTTCCAGGGCCACTCCCCCGTCTTCCTGAAGAAGCGGAACGGGGTCCTGCTGCTCGCCCACCGCCTTCCGAATACGGCTCTCCACTGGAGCACGGACGGCGGGAAGAGCTGGAAGGGACCCGTGGAGCTGGACAACGTGATCGGCGCCTACCCCGGCCTCGCGGAGCTGGACAACGGCGACGTCTACTGTGTCTACTATGAGGAAGGCGCCGGAAGCGGGATCCGTGGCCTGCGACTCCATGTGGATCATCGCGGCGTGCGGGCCGTTAACGGGCATCGATAGCTCCGCCCCGTCACGAGCCCCGCCTTATTTAAGGCACCGCGATCACTTCCTCGCTCGCCCACGCTTCCAACTCCTCCTCCCGGTGGAGGCGGTCCAGCATCTGCACCAGGTGACCGATCCGCTTCGGAATATCGGGGACGTTGGTCGCACCGCCTTCGATTTCCGCCAGCAGGATATCGGCGGCGTGCGGGAAGACGCTGGGGTAGAGCTCCTGGCACCGCTGCATGGCACGATAAGCGGCGCCCAGGGCGGCATCAATGGGCGTCTGGACGCCTCGGCGACCGAGCGCAATCAGTATTCGTTGAAGCAGCGAGCTCATCGTTGGGCTTCCTTTCAGCGGTGCGGTGGATCGCCGGTGGCGTGGAGCGGCGGTGGCGTGGACCGGCGGTAGCGTGGGACGGGCGGCGCGCCCGGAGACCCGCCCCGATCTCACAGCCGCGCAGTGTCCCGACTGCGGCCGAGGAGGCGGTCAGGAATCCGCCGGCGAGTGCGTCTTCATTCGCACGGCATCCGGCTCCGGCCCGCGCCCCTCGGGTAGAAATACCCGCGGCGGGCGCGGGCCGGGGCTCGCCGGGCGGCTAGCGCGCGAGCGCGGGAATGATGTTCGTGCCGCCGGGAACCGTCACGCTGGACCCGGGCGGCGCCACGATGCTGGTGTTCGGCACCACGCGTGATTGGCTCTGAACCTCCCGCGGCAGCCAGAAGAACAGCCCGAACAGCAGGATGATCAACACGAAGAAGTTGACGATCTGCATGATCCCGGCGAAGCTCGTGTTGCCGGTCTGTACTTCCACAGCGGCACGGGTGGCCTGCTCCTCCACCACCAGTTGATGGGCAATGCGCTCGGTTGCTTCCCGCTCCTGGGCCGCCTGCATCACGGCCCCACGCGTCACCGTCTGCGCAGCAGCGTACTTCCGAAGCTGCTCCCTCAGTTCGGCGTTCTCCTGCTCCAGCTCCTGAAGGCGCTCCGCGCCACGCGGCGCGCCGGCGGCTCCCATGGCCATAGTGTGCTCCCTTTCCGGTCGATAGCGGTGCGTCGTCTGGTGTTACCCGGCGAGCCGGAGGACCAATCCTTCCCTGTGCCGTCTCATTTGCGCCCGCCGGAGCGGAGGCCAAGCAGGCTCAGCGCTGCTTCCCGCCGCTGTGTTCACGCACCCTTGCGCGCTCTGGAAAAGGCGCCTCTCCCGCGCAGCCGCGGATTTCGCGACCCTTCGTACCGCGGCGACGGCTGTCGTTCCACCCGGGTCCACCATGTCTCAACACCCGGCGACGGCCGCGAGCAGCGGGCGTACGATAAAATTTTCCGTATGAAGGTCAACGCTATCCGCGGGCCTTCGCCCTTTTTTAACGGACGATTGACGAGGAGGCCCCGATGTCCGAGACGCCCGTACCTGCACCGCCGCATGGCCGCTACAAGCGGGGCTTGCAGGGAGCAGACTTCACGCTGGAAGCGAATACGGACGCGGTTCCGTCGGACGGGCGGTTCTATCTGCTGCGGAACGGCAACGTGGCACTGGCAACCGCCGACTTCCAGGAGGCCATTACGGAATACAACCGGCTCTGCCGCGAGTTCTGGGCAGCGCGCCTCGACGACTCGCGCAATGAGGTCCGGGTCGCGGCGGCGTGGGGCTTGTTGAGCCTGGACTCCGGCGACAAGACGGCGCAGGGAGTGATCCAGGAGTTCGGGACGCCGCAGGAGAAGAAGCGCCTGGAGCAATCCCAGTCCCGGCGTCGGGCGCTGCGTGGTCGCCCGGCGGCCAACAAGGCCGGTTAGACCCGGGTACGCCTCCGCCGCGCTCTTCATCGCGCCTTCGGCCCTTGCATCTCCCGCTGGACCGCTTCCACGGCCCCTGCGGGAGGCGGGAGCAGCATCAGCCGCCGCAGCAGAATGTCCTCGGCCGCGCGCGCTCCCTCTGCGTCGAGCGCGTGGGCTACTTCGGCCCGCAGTGCGGGAGCGCCGGGCGTGAGCCGCTCCGCCAGCGCGGGCTGCCGGCGGGCCCGTGCCACCACGGCTTCCGCTTCCGCTCCGTACAGGTGGACCAGGCGCGGTGCGAGCGCCCCATCCACTCCCAGCGCCGTAAGCTCCGCGGCTGTTCTTCGCGTCAGCTCGTCCGGAGCGATTGCCGGCCGGGAGTCGCGCGTGGTACATCGAGCCGGCTCTCTCCCGAGGGCGCGGAAGACCCAGTCGGCCACGCTCTCCGCAAGGCTGCGGTACGTCGTCAGCTTCCCTCCAACGACGCTGCCGAACGCCCGCATCCCGTCTCGGACACCGTGGTCGACCAGGAAATGCCGCCGCGTGATAGCGCCCGCGCTGCGGCTGCTGACCGGGAGCGGGCGCACCCCGATAGTGGTCCACTGCACGTCCGCGTCCGTATAGCCGGTCCCTGGAAGCAGCGCATTGGTCTCCGCAAGGAGGTAATCCACTTCCCAGCGCTCCGTCCGCGCCTGGTCCGGATCTCCGTCGAATTTGACGTCCGTGGTGCCGACGAGCACCCGGCCGTCCCACGGCAGCAGGAAGAACGGCCTTCCATCCTGCCGGGCGGTGGCGTAGATGGGCCCGGCATTGCCGAGAGGACGCCGCGGCAACACGAGGTGCGTGCCGCACGTACCGCCGATGAGCCGGGGCGGTGGCGCGGGCAGCAGGGCGTTCACCGCATCCACCCAGGGGCCGGCGGCGTTGACGACCACCGACGCCTGGATCTCCGCTTCCTCGCCGGTCAGCTCGTCCCGGAGCGCCGCGCCGGAAACTTGCCCGTTCCGCGCCCGCAGTTCCGTGACCCGGGTGTACGTCCGGACTTCCCCGCCTGCCGCGCGGCACTCCCGCCGGAGCTCCACACAGAGCCGCTCTGGGAAGGCAATCTGCGCGTCCGGATACAGGAATCCCCCGCGCAGCCCATCGGGAGCGAGGGCCGGCTCCCGCTCCAGAGCCTCCTCCCGGGTGAGGCGGCGGGGCGCGGGAAAGGCGGGGTCCCATGCCAGGCCGGCGTAGAGCGCCAGGCCGATCCCGATCATCCAGCCTGGCGGGCGGCTTCCCTGGTAATGCGGGATGAGCAGTTGGATCGGACGGACGAGGTGAGGCCGCTGGCGCGCCAGGATGCCCCGCTCCCGGAGCGACTCCCGCACCAGTGACAGCTCGCCGTACTGCAGGTAGCGAAGACCGCCGTGGATGAGACGGCTGGACGCTGCGGTCGTTCCGCCGCTAAGGTCGCCTTTCTCCGCCAGCAGCACGCGCAGGCCGCGTGCCGCGGCATCGGCCGCAATACCGAGCCCGTTGATGCCGCCGCCGATGACGAGTAGATCGTAGCTGGACACGGGTTCTGCCGCAGGTTGGAATGCCGGGAGCGGTTCCGGCGGATCGTTTCGACGCGGCGATTCTATCGCGTTGATCGCCGGCGCCGGGTCGTGGATCGGCGGCTGGCGAGGTGGCACCGCGCGATGCCGCCGGCGCCGATTCGCCCGTTTGGGCCCGGTGCGCGAGCCGGGAACGCCCCCCTTCGCATAGGCGCCGGCTGCCTACCGTTCTAGAGACACGATTCGGCGACTTCCCGAGCCTCCCGGAGGGTCACCGGACGCGGGTTCGCCCGCGTACTCCCGCTCGGCATCGTCTCCGCCGCCACCCACTCCAGATCCTCCGGCCGAAACCCGAGGTCGGAGAGCCGCGGCGGGATCTCGACCTGCCGGAGCAGCTCCTCCGTGAAGCGGATCAGGGCGTTAGTGGCGCCATCCGTACTTGCTCCCGCCGGAGCCAGCTCCAATCCCGCGGCCAGAAGCGCGTATTTTGCCCCCGCGACGTGCCGGTTGAAGCGCATCACCGGCGGCAGCAGCAGGCCGCAGAGCAGCCCGTGTGCCGCGCCGGTGACGGCGCCGAGGGGGTGCGCCAGGCCATGCACCAGCCCGAGGCGGCTGGTGTTCAACGCGAGGCCGGCCAGCATGCTCCCGAGCGCCATCCCCTCGCGCGCCTCCCGGTTCTCCGGCTCCCGCACCGCCGTCGTCAGCCAGCGCGCCGTCAGCATGGCCGCTTGAAAGGAAAGGGCGTCCGTCATCGGATTGGCGCCACTGGAGGTGAACGACTCCACGGCCTGAACGAAGGCGTCCATCCCGGAGCAGGCGGTGACGTGCGGCGGACAGGAGACGGTCCACTCCGGGTCCAGCAAGGCAATCTGGGGCATCATCCCCGCTCCGCGAATACTCGCTTTCCGCCGGGTCTCCGGATCGACCAGGACACAAACCCAGGTCACCTCGCTGCCGGTTCCGGAGGTCGTGGGCACCGCAAGGAGTGGGCGCCCCGTGTCCGGCACCGGACGCCCCGCAAAATAGTCGCGGGCCGTCGCGTCGTCTCGACCCGGATAACCCGAGGCAAGCGCCGCGGCCCCCTTCGCCACGTCCAGCACGCTGCCTCCTCCGATCGCCAGCACGGAATCCGCCGGCCGAGCGGCGTCCATGCACGCCTGCAGCGCCGCCAGATCCGGCTCCGCCGGCACCCCTTCATGGAGGATCGGCTGCATGCCGGTCTCGCGCAGATCGCGCAGCAGTGGACCCAGCCGGCCGGAGGCGCGCAGGGAGCGACCCGTCACCACCAGTGGCCGACGCCCCAGCGTCGCCATGGTCTGCGGGAGCTCCGCGGCGGTGCCCCAGCCGAAGCGGATCCGGGGCGGTGAGTTGAAGGTAAAGCCGTTCACGCTGCCTCGCTAGCAGAGGGTGACCCGCGGTTGTTGCCGCGGCTCGGAGAGGGGCATGGGCGCGGATCGCTCCACGCATGTCCGGGTCGCGCCCCGGCACGCTTCCACCCGCGGCGGGGCCCGCCCAGCTGCTCGACCGGGTACTCACGGCAGCGCGGCGGAGCGTTCCAACTCAAAACGGAAGATGGTCAAGGAGTGCGGCGGGAAAGAATAGTTAAACGCCGGTGAACCGGAATCGACGCGCACCTCCCGCACCGCCGGCACCACCGCGCGTGGCGCTTCCGGCGAGTTGACCGCTAGCAGATCGCCGGTCAACTCGGAGAGCCGGGCCTTTGGCCCGCGGGGCCGGGCACCCGCCAGCTCGATCCGGGCAGGATGGGGCCGCTCACCGAGGTTGACCACCCGCACGGTCAGGCGGCGGCCGTCCGGGCCGCGCAGCGCCAGGAGGTCCAGGTCGGCACCGGGGCTGCGGCAGGTGGAGGAGACGCATTCCCATGGACCGCGTTCGGCGGCCATCTGCTGCGCGTAGTAGGGCGGCATTCCCCACACCTGCCCGCTCGTGAAAAAGAGCTGTCCCTGGTCCCATCCGTTGTCGTTCTGCCGCCACGGCTGGAGGCAGTTTGCCGGGCAGTCCATCCGGACGAAGTCTCCGTGCCGCTGCGTGGCGTTCAGGATGGACGCGTGCCCCAGTGCCCGCTGGAGGTCGTGCCGGTTGCCGTTCTCCTCGAAGACGCAGGCCTTCATCTCCGTCCCCGGCGCCCACTGCCGGAAAAGGCGCTGCATCCCGGTCAGGACCCGATCGGCTTCCTGCCCGTCGCGTAAGCCATCGC
>CAYQDT010000225.1:0-6326 GCA_964416225.1 uncultured bacterium | reverse complement strand
CTCGTTTCTCACGGTCGGGATGCTCTTCTGTACGGCGTTGGGAGCGTGGCTGTTCGCGCTGATGCCCAGTACCGGACTGTTCTGGATCGCGGCGATCGCCACGTTCGTGATGGTCTTCGTCTGCCAGGCAGTGGCGCGACGATTCCCGCTCAATCTGGCCATGCTGGCCCTGTTCGCCGGCCTGGAAGGCATGGTGCTGGCTCCGCTGCTCCTCTTCTATGCCCGGCTGCCGGGCGGCCCGATGATCATTGTCCAGGCGGCGCTCCTTTCCGCCGTGATCTTCGGTATGGTTGGAACGCTCGGATGGACCAGCAGCCGAAGCTACGCGCACTGGATCCCGTGGCTGATCGGCGGGCTGTTCCTGCTGATCCTGGTGGGACTGATCGGGGCGTTCGTGTCCCTCTCGCCGGGAGTCAACCTGCTGTTCACGGTGGCCGGTGCGGCGCTCTTCATCGTCTTCACGTTTGTGGACTTCACCCGCATCCGGCACGACTACGGTCCGGAAGACTACGTCCCCGCGACGATGCAGGTGTACCTGGACCTGATCCTGCTGTTCCAGTACGTCCTGATGCTCCTCGGCGGCAACGACCGGCGCCGGGACTAGCCGTCGCCTTCCCTCCCCGGCGACCGCCGGCAGCGACGGCCGGCAGCGACGGCCGGCAGCGCCCGCGCGGCGGAGGAATCCGCTCCGCGCCGCACCAAGACTCTCCGGGTCGCCCCCAGTGTGAGCGACCCGGAGAGGACCCATGCGACGGCTGTTTCTTGTTCCCCTGTTGGCTGCCGCGGCGCTGGCGGTGGCTGCACCATCCCGGCCGAGTGCCGCGCCGAACCGCCCGCTCGATGTCTATTTCGTCGACGTGGAAGGCGGCGCGGCCACTCTCATCGTGACCCCGGCGGGCGAGTCGGTACTCATCGACAGCGGCTGGCCACGTGCGGACGGTCGCGACGCCAAGCGGATCGAGCACGCGGCCCGCTACGAGGCCGGCCTCGATCATATCGATCATTACGTCACCACTCACTGGCACGTCGACCACTATGGCGGCATCGAAGCGCTGACGAAGCTGATGCCCGTCCGGCATTTCTGGAACCGCGGCATCCCCGCCGCTTCCAATGACGACCCGGAAAATTTCCCCACGCTCATTGCCGCTTACAACCGCGCAAGCGGCGGCCATTCCACCGCCTTGAAGCCGGGCGACACCATTCCGCTCCGCCAGACGGCTCTGCCCATCCGGCTCAAAGTCCTCGCAGCCAACGGCAAGGTGATCGGGGAAGGCGATCGGCCCGTTCCGATTTCCTGCGCGAAACATGTGCCCGCCCCGATCGATACGGGCGATAATGGGAAAAGTGTTGCCTTACTCCTGACCTGCGGGAACTTTAAATTTTTAGATTGCGGAGATTTAACCTGGAACATCAAGCACAAGCTCGCCTGTCCAAAGAACCGCGTCGGCAAAGTCGACCTGTTTCAGGTGACCCATCACGGCTCCGACCTCAGCAATAACCCCGCTCTGGTCCAGGCGATCCAACCCCGGTGCGCGGTCATCGACAACGGTCCGCGCAAAGGCGGCTCGCCGAAGACTTATGCCACACTGAAGAGCACTCCCTCCATCCAGGGCATCTATCAACTGCATCGCAATGTGGAGACGGCTCCATCTGACAATGTTCCTGACGAGGACATTGCTAACGTTGCGGAAGCGTGTAAGGGACAATTCATTCGCGTGCGGCTGAATCCGGAAGGGTCCCGGTATACGCTGTCCATCGGAGCGAATCACTCGAAACAGACCTTTGATGTTTGGGAATAGCTGGAGATGGAAGACTCCGGACAGTAAGCGAGATAAGTTTTTCGGGAGGGATCTGCGGACCTAAAGGAGGGTGTGAGTATCGCATACGGCATCAGCCGCGATCGCGAGACACGACGCCTGTTTGATGCGATCTCGATGTACGGCGGTGCCTTACCCGGTAATCACATCTCTTAAAGGCCTAAAGGACCACTCTCCCGCGGATTAAGTGGCGTGGGGGCGGGTCGCTTTGCGACCGGCCCGCACGCTGAGAGAACACGGTTGGCGATGCTATGGCCGGTCGCCTTTCCTCGAGCGCAACGATCATCACTCACTCGCAGTCCCTCGATACCAGCCGCAGCTACGCGCGGCTGATCGAGGGGAGTAGCGGGCGCGCGAACGCTTCAGTGCAAGGGCACGCGCACTTCGCAAGAGGAGAAGTTGCAACGTGGAGTACAAACGAATCCTAAAAGAAGGTGTGGATCACCGAACAACTGAACGAAGTAGATCAAGAGTCAACGTCTCGAACCGAAGACAACCCAGGCATGGAGTACGGGAGAAGACTCTCAAAATTGGGGGGGTCTGTATTCTTGCAGTCGCGGCGCTATTCGGCGTCACCGCCTCGCAGGTTGGTGCGCAGAGCGCGTCGCTTCAGATCAGCGTGGACGCGGCCGCCAAACGCCATGCCATCAACCCGAACATTTACGGAGTGGCATATGGCACTCAGGCCCAGTTAGCGGACCTGAACACGCCTCTCAACCGGCGCGGTGGAAACAACACCACCCGCTATAACTGGCAGGCAAACGCTGAGAACAAGGCGAGCGATTGGTATTTCGAGAGCCTGCCGTTCAGCAGTTCCACCCCGGGCGATGAGGTGGATCAGTTTGTCAGCACCAGCAAGGGCGGCAATGCGCAGCCGGCCATCACCATTCCGACCATCGGCTGGGTGGCAAAGCTTGGCAGCGGCCGATCCCGCCTGTCCAGCTTCTCGATTGCCAAGTACGGCGCGCAGCAAGATTCCGACTGGCAGTGGTATCCGGACGCCGGCAACGGGGTCCACACGAATGGCGCCAATATCACGGGCAACGACCCGAACGACGCCAGCGTGCTGACCGACTCCACCTTCCAGCAAGGCTGGGTCAACCACCTCATTTCCCGGTGGGGAAGCGCGCAGAACGGCGGGGTTCGCTACTACATCCTGGACAACGAGCCCAGCCTCTGGCACGGCACGCACCGCGACGTGCATCCCACGGGCGCCAAGATGGACGAGATCCGAGACAAGCTGCTGGACTACGGCGCGAAGGTGAAAGCCGCGGATCCCAACTCGGTCGTCCTGGGGCCGGAAGAATGGGGCTGGAGCGGCTACTTCTACAGCGGCTACGATCAGCAGTGGGGCGATGCCCACGGCTGGTCCAGCCTACCGGACCGGACCGCGCACAACAATTGGGACTACCTGCCGTACCTGCTCGATCAGCTTCGGCAGAACCAGGCGAGCACGGGCCAGCGCCTGCTGGACGTCTTTACCGTCCACTACTACCCGCAAAGCGGTGAGTTCAGTGACGACACCAGCACGGCGACGCAGCTCCTGCGCAACCAGTCGACCCGCTCGATGTGGGACCCGAACTACGTGGACCAGTCCTGGATCAACGACAAGGTCCAGCTCATTCCGCGGCTTCGGAACTGGGTGAACACCTACTACCCGGGGACGCAGATCGGGATCACGGAGTACAACTGGGGCGCGGAAGGTCACATCAACGGCGCGACCACCCAGGCCGACCTTTACGGGATCTTCGGCCGCGAGGGACTCGACCTGGCAACCCGCTGGACCACGCCCGATGCAACGACGCCGACGTATCTCGCGATGAAGCTGTATCGCAACTACGACGGAAAAAAGAGCACCTTCGGCGACGTGAGCGTGTCTGCTACCGTACCCAATCCGGATAATGTCTCGGCGTTTGCCGCCCAGCGGACGTCCGACGGCGCGCTGACGGTGATGGTGATCAACAAGCAGCTCTCCAGCAGCGCTCCGCTGAGCATTAGCCTGGCGAACTTCTCCGCGGCGGGACCGGCGCAGGCCTGGCAGTTGACCAGCAGCAATGCGATCAATCAACTGGCCGGCGTCCCGGTGAGCGGTGGCGTTATCAGCACGACCGTTCCCGCGCAGAGCATCACGCTGTTCGTCGTGCCGGGAACCAACTCAACGACGGGATCCACGGTCAGCGCATTGGGCGTGAACCCGACGTCGGTCACCGGTGGGAGTACATCGACGGGTACCGTTACCCTGAGTGGCGCGGCGCCGTCCGGCGGAGCCTCCGTGGCGCTGTCCAGCAGCTCCTCGGCAGCCACCGTTCCGGCGAGCGTCACCGTTGCGGCCGGCGCCACGAGTGCCACGTTTACGGTGAACACCACATCGGTCTCCGGCAGCGCCACCGCCACGATCACCGCCAGCTATGGCGGGACCTCCAAATCGGCGGCGCTCACCGTTCAGCCGGCGACCGCTACAGCGAGCATCTCGGCGGTGTCGGTCAATCCGACGACGGTTACCGGCGGCAGTACATCGACGGGTACCGTTACCCTGAGTGGCGCGGCGCCGTCCGGCGGAGCCTCCGTGGCGCTGTCCAGCAGCTCCTCGGCAGCCACCGTTCCGGCGAGCGTCACCGTTGCGGCCGGCGCCACGAGTGCCACGTTTACGGTGAACACCACATCGGTCTCCGGCAGCGCCACCGCCACGATCACCGCCAGCTACGGCGGGACCTCCAAATCGGCGGCGCTTACCGTTCAGCCGGCGACCAGCGCCACTCCGACGTTCAATGCGTCGGCGTCCGCCAGCCCGAACCCCGTCAACTCCGGCGCGAGCACGGCGGTCACTTCGAAGGTGACGTGTACGGCCGGGTCCTTGACGAACGGCATCATCGACGTGGAGATCTACAACTCCGCCGGCGCTCAGGTGAAGCAGGTGTACTACACCGGGCAGAACTTCGCTACCGGCCAGACGATCAGCAATAGCTTCTCCTGGACGCCGTCCACCGCGGGGAGCTACACGATGAAGATCGGGGTGTTCACCCAGAACTGGGCCACCGGCCTTTACTGGTCGGACAACGCCGGCACGATCACCGTCCAGACGGCGGCCAGCGCCGCGCCGACGTTCAGCTCGTGGACCTACGCCACTCCGAATCCGGTCACCCATGGCAGCAGCGTGAGTCTCACCGCAAACGTGACGTGTACGGCCGGGTCCTTGACGAACGGCATCATCGACGTGGAGATCTACAACTCCGCCGGCGCTCAGGTGAAGCAGGTGTACTACACCGGGCAGAACTTCGCTACCGGCCAGACGATCAGCAATAGCTTCTCCTGGACGCCGTCCACCGCGGGGAGCTACACGATGAAGATCGGGGTGTTCACCCAGAACTGGGCCACCGGCCTTTACTGGTCCGACAACGCCGGCACGATCACCGTCAACTAGCCTATTCCATCCGGACTAGGCCATGGGGTGCGCTCTGAAGAGCGCACCCCATTTTCGTCTGCGGCTACGGGCCAGGGATGCCGTGGCGGCGGAGGAGCGCTGCCCGTGGGGAGAGCCAGCAGGTCGGCGAAAAACCGGTCGAGCTGGGCGCGCAGCTCCGGGACATCGAGCCCGGACGCGGCCGGGGCACCCTCGGCCAGGTAGCGCAGCGCGGACCCATATTTCACGCGCGCGCCGTGTCCGTTGCCGCGGCGATAGTGGAACAGCGCCACCGCCACATGGATCAGCCCTTTGAGATACTGCTTCTCCGGCCCTGTCGCTCTCCGCCAGACGTCTTCGAGCGCCTCGTGCGCCGCAAAGTAGTCGCCGGCGTTTACCAGCCCGCGCCATTCCCGGATCGCAGCTTTCGTCTCCACGTCCAATGTCGATCGCTCCGTGGCTGCCGGCGGCGAGGAACGCCGGTGCACCGGGAGTTCGACCCGGCCACACGGCCACACGGCTCGCCCGGCGAACTCCTCTTCCATTCCCCGGCACTAATTTGCCGGAGATTCCCGGCTCCCTTGTGCCCGTGTGCGGAAGCTGGTACGCTCATAGCGGACGCTCCTTCCGCCATCCAACTATGCTGCGCGCAATCATCGTCGCCTTCTTTATTGTCGTGGTCTGCTTTGCGTTCGTCGTGCTGCAGTTTATGCCGCGTCACGGGAGCCGTGCCGGAACCGCGAGCACCGGACCGGCCCCCCTCCTGGAAACTCGGGAGGACGGCTCCGTTTATGCCGTGAGTCTGGAGATGACCCAACTGGAGCGGCGCCTGCTGGACGACGAAGAGCGGTCCCGGAAGCTGCAGCAGGAGCTGGCCGCGACGCGCAAGCAGCGTGATGACCTCGAGGCTCGGATCGACGAGCTGCAGGACCAGATCGAAACGCTTCGTCGGCAGGTCAACCAACGACCCACAGCTCCACCGCGGCCGGTACTCCCGGCGAACATTCCGCCCGCAGCGCTGCCGAACCCGACGGGGACCGGAACGGGCGGGCCCCCCTCCACGCCGGGCACCGGCGCGACTTCCCCCGGCTAGCACCGTGCTAGCGGCC
>CAYQDT010000224.1:0-6347 GCA_964416225.1 uncultured bacterium | reverse complement strand
CCAGGGGTACGTCCCGGACGTACGTTACCGCCTCGGCCGCTCGTCCCGGGGCGTCCATTCGCGGATGACCCGGGTCCGGCGCCGCGGACGCGCGCGGGAGGAGGTTCGCGGGAGGAGGTTCGCGGCCGCAGCCGAGGCTCCGCCCGCAGGCTGGACCGGCACCCGCTCCGTCAGCGCAAGGGAAATCACCGGCACCGGGGCGAACGGTGCCGGTGAGCCGAGTGAACGCGGGCACGACGCCGGGATCTTCCGAGTGCGCCCGGAGCCGGGAGCGGACATGACGCAGCGAAGGAAGACCCCGACCCGCCGCGACGTCCTGCGGGCGGGTCTCGAGGCGGGCATCGGAGCCGGCCTCGCGCTCCGGGGGGCGGCGCCCCTGCTCGGCGCCGGGGAGGCCGCCGCGGCGCCGGAAGCGCCGGAAGCGCCGGGCCAGGATCTGACTCTCTGGTACCGGCGGCCGGCGGCCCGGTGGGTGGAGGCGCTTCCCGTGGGCAATGGCCGGATTGGCGGGATGCTGTTCGGCGACCCGCACCGGGAGCGGATCCAGCTCAACGAAGACACGCTCTGGTCCGGCGCCCCGCGGGACTGGAACAACCCCGGCGCGAGGCAGGTCCTCCCGGAGGTCCGGCAGGCCGTCTTCACGGGCGACTATCCGAAGGCGGACTCCCTCTGCCGGAGCATGCAGGGGCCGTACAACGAATCGTACCAGCCGCTCGGCAACCTTTACCTCGACTTCGAGGAGCGGGGCCGGCCGGTCGACTACCGCCGGGAGCTGGACCTCGACCGCGCCCTCGCCACCGTGCGCTACCGGATCGGCGACGCGACGTACACCCGCGAGCTCTTCGCCAGCTATCCGGACCAGGTCCTGGTGCTCCGCCTCAGCTGCGACCGGCCGCACGGCCTCTCCTTCCTGGCGCGCCTGGACAGCGAGCTCCGTCACCAGACGGGGGCCGCGGGCGCGGAGCGGATCGTGCTGACGGGGAAATGCCCGAAGCACGTGGCGCCGAACTACCTCCGGACCGACAGCGCCGTCCTCTACGATGAGGCGGGCGACGAGGGGATGACCTTTACGGCGTACCTGCAGGCGGTGACAAGCGGCGGCACGGTCTACGCGGACTCCGAGGGTCTGCGCGTGGCCGGCGCGGACCGCGTGACGCTGCTCCTCTCGGCGGCCACCAGCTTCAACGGCTTCGATCGCTCCCCCGGCCGGGCGGGCAGAGATCCCTCCCACGCGGCGCTGCAGCCACTGGAAGCGGCGGCACGCCGGCCGTATCGGAGCCTGCTGGCGTCCCATCTGGAAGACCACCGGCGGCTCTTCCGGCGCGTGTCGCTGGACCTCGGCCGGAGCGAGGGACCCACGCCGCCGACGGACGAGCGTCTCCGGCGGTTTCACGAGAGGAGCGATCCCGGCCTGCCGGCGCTGCTCTTCCATTACGGGCGGTACCTGATGATCGCCGCGTCCCGTCCCGGCACCCAGCCGGCCAACCTCCAGGGCATCTGGAACGACCAGATGCGCCCGCCGTGGAGCGCCAACTGGACGCTCAACATCAACACACAGATGAACTACTGGCCGGTCGAGACGGCCAACCTGGCGGAGTGCCACCAGCCGCTCCTCGACTTCATCGCCGACCTGGCCGCGAACGGGCGGAAGACGGCGGAGGTCAACTACGGTGCGAAGGGGTGGGTCGCCCACCACAATGCGGACCTGTGGCGGCAGTCCGCGCCGGTGGGCGATGGCTCCGGCGGCCCGGTATGGGCCAACTGGCCAATGGGAGGCGCCTGGCTCTGCCAGCACCTCTGGGAGCACTACGCCTTCAGCGGAGACCGGGCATACCTGCGGGACCGGGCCTGGCCGGTGATGAAAGGGGCCGCGGAGTTCTGCCTGGACTGGCTGGTCCCCGACGGGCACGGCCACCTGGTGACCGCGCCCTCTTTCTCACCGGAGCTCGGCTTCATCATGCCGGACGGGCGCCGGGCGGAGACGAGCATGGCCTCCACGATGGACATGGCGATCATCCGCGACCTGTTCACGAACTGCATCGAGGCCGCGGAGGCCCTGGGCACGGACACGGAGCTCGCCGGCCGTTTGAAGGCTGCGCGGGAGCGGCTTTACCCGTACCGGGTCGGGTCCCGCGGGCAGCTTCAGGAGTGGTTCGCGGACTTCATGGAGCAGGAAGTCCATCACCGGCATCTCTCGCACCTCTTCGGCCTCTTTCCGGGGCGGCAGCTCACCCCGGAGGGAACGCCCGAGCTGCTGCAAGCGGCGCGGCGCTCGCTGGAGATCCGCGGCGATGCCGGCACCGGGTGGTCGCTCGGCTGGAAGATCAACCTCTGGGCGCGCCTGCGTGACGGCAACCACGCCTACCGGCTCGTGCGGGACCTGCTGACCCTGGTCGATACCGCGGGCACGAGCTACACCGGCGGGGGCGGGGTGTACGCCAACCTGTTCGACGCTCACCCCCCGTTCCAGATCGACGGCAACTTCGGCGCGACGAGCGGCATCGCCGAGATGCTGCTGCAAAGCCACGACGCCCTCCACCTGCTCCCCGCGCTGCCGACGGCGTGGCCGACCGGCTCCGTCCGCGGGCTGCGGGCACGGGGCGGCGTGGAGGTGGACCTCGCCTGGGCGGACGGTCAGGCCACCGCCGCCACCCTCCGGGCACGGACTTCCGGGGTCCGCCGGGTGCGCCCGCCTCGCGGCCAGGCGATCCTCCGGGCCGCCGCCGGGTCCCGAAGCGTGCCGGTGCAGGCGCCGGAAGAGGGAGAGGACGGGACCGTCCTTCTCCCCCTCCGCGCCGGACGCCCATGCCGCCTCACCTTCGCGCCGCGGACCGGATAACAGGGCGGCGGAGGGAACGCGGCCATCGACGCGCAATTAGGCGAGGACGGATGGTGTTCGCCGAACAGGCGCGGTAGTACGGACGAATGGGGCGGAAGAGAACGAGAGGAAATGGGCGCGGACGCTGGCTGCGGTGGCCGGCGGGACTTGCGGTCACGGGTGGGCTGTGCGCGGCGTTCGGCCGCGGGACGCAGTTTCTGCAGGTGCTGGGCGCTCTCTGCGGCACCGTGCTCGCTCTCCGGCTGCTCCGCTGGTACCTGCGCTGGCGGTGGCTCCGCTCCATCCGCATCGCCGAGGTGGACCAAATGGGCGGCGGCGAGTTCGAGGAGTACCTGTCGCGGCTCCTCCAGGACCAGGGGTACACGGTGGAGCGGCTCGGCGGCGCCGGCGACCTGGGCGTCGATTTCATCGCCGCCCGGCGAGACCGGGTCTACGCCGTGCAGGCAAAGCGCTCCGGCCGCCCGGTCTCCCGCCGCGCGGTGAGCGACGCCGTGGCCGGTGCGCAGCACTACGGCTGCAACTGCACGATGGTGGTGACCAATAGCGTCTTCACTCCCGGCGCGCTCTCCCTGGCGGAATCCACCCGCTGCGAGCTGGTGGATCGGGAGATTCTCACCGGCTGGATCTACCGCTTCCAGCGGTCGAAGCGGCGGAGCGGCCGCGGCGATGACCCGGAAAAGCCGCGCCGCCATTGATCCCGGCTCTCGGCGCGGCGCCTCTAGCGCGGCGGCTCCGGCGAGCCCGCGCCGGCCCGTGAGCCCGCCCCGGAGCGGATCAGCTCCGCACTGCCAGGAGCAGTACGGTGATCACCAGATTCATGCCGTGGCTGGCCAGGCAGAGCGGGCACGGTATCCGGAGCTTCACCAGCAGCGACCAGGTGAGGTAGGCCCCCAGAGCCACGGTGGCGAGAGCCGCCCCGAGGAGGAGGTGGAGGAGCGGAAAGCAGCCCGTCAGCAGGCGCGCCAGCGCCGACCCCAGGAGGGCGAGGTAGTAGAGGAGCCCGAAGAGGCTGTTCGGGAGGCCCAGCAGCAGCCGGCCGTCACGCGTGAAGACCACGCTCTCGCAGGTTCGCTCCGTCAGCCGGCAGAACCGCGGCACCCCGGCGCTGTCCGCCCGGATCACCCGGTAGTAGATCAACAGGAAATACGTGGACACGGCCAGCCCCAACAGCGCCAGCAGTACGAGCATCTCGGCCAACACCGTTTGCGCCATCCCGGTCCTCCGCGCGCTTCGACGTCCCGTACCCAGCATATCGCGGCCGGACGCGCAGCTTTCGCGGGATCGGCCGGACCCGGCCGGCGCGCAGGGGGTCTGGTCACCCGCGGGCGCTCTCCCTCTTCTCCGGATCGGCAGGGCCGCTTGACGGCAGCCGAGCCGCGAGTGGGAGGAGCAAAAGGAGAGCCGCCAGTAGCGCGCAGACGGGAGGCAGCCAGTCCCCCCACCGGGTGAACGGGGTGCCGCGGCCGCTGCCGAGGGGCACGTCCCGCACCAGCGCGTCGGCCTGCCACATGGGAGATTGGCCCAGAATCCGCCCATCCGGCCCGATCACCTGGGAGAGGCCGTTCGCGTCCGCCCGGACGAAGGCGACGTGGTTCTCCACGGCGCGGAAGGGCAGCAGCGCGGCGTGGAGCTGGTGAAGGGTGCCGTGGGCGGTCGGCGGATCGAAGTTCGGCATGGCGATCAGCCGCGCGCCGTCCGCCGCCAGGCGGCGGGAGACATCCGTGTAGCAGCTATCGAAGCAAATCTCCATCCCGATCCGCCCCAGTGAGGTACTCCAGGCCCGGGCCTCCTTTCCCGGCTGGACCGAGTTTCGCTCGCCCATGTAGAGATGGATCTTGTCGTGGATTCCCAGTGTCTCTCCCCGCGGCGAGACGAGCGCGGCGCAGTTGAGGTCGCGCGGCGCGGCTTCATCCAGGTACCCGGCCACCAGGAAAAGGCCCAGCTTCCGTGCCAGAGCTGCGGTGGGATCGGCGGCACGATGGGGCGTGAAGCTCTTCCCCAAGCAGTCCTCGGACCAGACTACCAGGCGCGCTCCGTCGTACGCCGCCCGGCTGGTGAGCGTCTCGCGATCCGGCGGGTCTCCCGCGCGTGAGGGGTCGTCTCCCGCCTCGCCGGTGTAATCCTGCACGGCGGCCACGCGGACCACGCGCCGGGAGCGCTCCCCGGCAACGCGCAGCGCTCCGGCCGCGCTCACCCCGAGCAGCACCGCCAGACCGGTCAGCAGCGCGGGCGTGCGCCAGCGGCGCAGGGCGATGGCCTCGGCCACCGCCGCGTTCAGCCACCACACCAGGAACGAGATTCCCCAGATCCCGGTCAGCGCGGCCAGCTGGAGCAGCGGCACCACCCGGTGCTGGCCCATGGCCAGGTGGAGCGGCAAGGGAGAAGCGGTTGTCGCCCACTCGAGGGTCACCCCGCCCGCGGCCATCAGGAGCGCCGAGAGGGGACCGTCTCCGCGCCGCCATGCCCATGCCGCGAGGATCGCCGCCGTCCCGAGGAAGATCGCCAGGCAGCCGAACGGGGCCACCGCCGGATTCGGAGCGCTCCGGAACATCCCTTCCCGCAGGTAGGCAAGGCCGCAGACCGCGCCGGAGGCCACGCCGAGCTCGAAGGCCCGCAGGGCGCCGGCCTTGCGCACGGCGAGGAAGAGGGGGGCAAGCGCTACCCATTCCAGCACGGAAAGGCTGTACGGCGGGAGACTCAGGGCCAGGAGGAGCCCGGAGCAGAGTGCCAGTCCAAACGCGAGCATGCGGTTCCCTTCCCGGCGGCGGGCCTTCCCGGCGGCGAACGAAGAGGCATTCACCCATGTTAAACGGGCCCCAGCCGCCGGCGGTACGCCGCGGGGACAGGAATTGCCGTCCCCCGGGGTTCCTCCAGCCGAGTTCGGCGAGGAGTGCAGGGCCCGGCGCGGCGAACACTGCCCCGGCACCGGGAAGAGCGGTGCGGGCGCGAAGGCGGGCGGAATGGACGTGGGATTGATCGGAGCGCGGGGATTCGGACAGCACCACCTGGAGGGCTTCCAGAGCTCCCCGTTCGTGGAGCGGATCGTGATCGCGGGCCGGGACCGGGCTGCTCTGGAGGCGCTCCGGGGGCGGTTCCCCAAGGTGCGGGCCGTGACCGCCGATTACCGGGAGCTCCTGGACGATCCCTCCGTGGAGCTGGTCGACATCGTCCTCCCGCACGACCTCCACGCTCCGGTGGCCCGGGAGGCGTTCGCGCGCGGGAAGCACGTGCTGGTGGAAAAGCCCCCCGCGCGCACGCCGGAGGAGCTTGCCGGCCTGACGGCGGCGGCGGACGCGGCCGGGCGGCGGCTCTTCGTGGTGATGAACCTCCTCTTTTCAACCCTCCACCGGACCGTCCGGGCTATCGTGGATTCCGGCGCGCTCGGGCGCCCCTTCCTCTCGCTGGAGGTGAACCTGAGCCAGGCGCTTCGCATCTACGACGATCCCGGCAACTGGCGCGCGGACCGGGAGCGCAGCGGAGGCGGCCTCCAGATCGACGGCGGCTTCCA
>CAYQDT010000223.1:0-6366 GCA_964416225.1 uncultured bacterium | reverse complement strand
GAGCCGGTGGACCCGGCGGCGGGCGGCCCGGCGGCGGGCGGCCCGGCGAGCAGAGCAGCGACACCCCGACCGCGACTTCTACGGATGACCTCACCTCGCCGATGGAAGGCGCGATCAACCTGAACACCGCGGACCCGGCAATTCTGGCCACGCTCCCGAACATGACGGACGACATCGTTCAGGCCATCGTGGATGCTCGAACGCAGGCGCCCTTCGTGAGTCGCGGTGATCTGCTGAAGATCCAGCAGGTGAGCGAGGCCGTCTTCAACGGGATCGTCGAGAAGGTCACCGTGATCAGCGACAGCTTCACGGTTCGAGCCCTCGGAATGAGCAAGAACGTCTCGCCCGGAACGGGACGAAACAAGGATCTGGCGGTCCACCTGACGGCAGCGATCGACCGGACCACCGGGCGCTGCCGGATCGTCCGGCTGCGGCAGGATAACTGACGGTGGACCGGACGGCAGCCGGGCCGCGGACGCCCGCCGAAAGGAAGTCGCGAAGGCAGAGTGCGGGTGACGCGGCGCCGCGGATGTGCGGCGGGGCGTCTTCATTCCGACGTCATCTTCTTCGCGCACAATAGCACCGCCTCGGACGCGCCCCGCGCACAGCAATGAGCAAGAACATCCGCAACAAGACCTCTCTGGGGGTGGAGATCCAGGACGGGGGAGCACGCCTCGTCCTGCTGGAGAATACCACTCCCTCCCCCACCCTGGTTCTCACGCAGACCGTCCGTGCCGCGGATGATCTGGGTCGGGCGCTGCGGTCGCTTCCCAAGCGGCCCTCCGCCGTCACCTGCTCCATCTCCCTGGAGCATGCCGCCGTCCGCATCCTGGACCTCCCTCCCACCACGGATGAAAACCTGGAGCGGGTGATCGCGCTGGAAGCGGAGGGCGTGGTGCCGATGGGCGGCGGTGATCTTGCCCTCTCTCATCACGTGCTCGGCATGACGGAGCAGTCGCGCCTGGAAGTGATGATCGCGGCGGGCCGGCTGCCCCAGGTGCAGAGCGCGCTCAAGGCGGTCAACGCGGCGCCGTGGGTCTCGGCCACCGTGACGGTGACCGCGATGGCCCTGTTCAACGCCCTCCAGGCGCTGCGCGGCCCCGCCCGTGAGGGAGTGGCGGCCATCCTGCGCATCGAGGAGCATGCATCGGAGTTGATCGTCGCGGACCGCACCCGGATCCTGCTGGCTCAGGCGCTGCCGATTGGCTGCGGCCTGGCGGCCCCGGCTCCGGCCGTTCAGCCGCTCCCCGTCGGCGTCGGCTCCGGGTTTGAGGAGACTGAGCCGCTCTCCACCCTGGCGCCGGCGGTTCAGCCCTGGCTGGCCACGCTCTGCCAGCAGGTGCGCTACCCCCTTCAGGCGCTCTCCTACGAGCGCGGCATCCCGGTGGAGCGTCTCTATGTCTGCGGCCGCGGCGCGGCGCAGCCGGATGCGGACCTCCAGCTCAGTGAGCGCCTTGACCTGCCCGTCGCGATCCTCTCACCATCCGGCACCGAACAGCGGGATGATGCGCGGTACGCGGTTGCCTATGGCTGCGCGCTCCAGGCGGCCGGAGTGGCGCCGGTGGCGCTGAACCTCACCCCCGCCCGCGTGACGGTGGCCCGCGAGAGCGAGCAGCGAAAGCAGACCCAGCTTTCCTGGGGGGCATTGGCCGCCGCCCTGGTGGTGGCCATCGGGCTTGTCTTCTGGGCCGAGATCCACCGGAAGCAGCAGGAAGCGGCGCTGCTCGAGGCGCAGCTTCAGAAGGCGCCCACTGCGGTGAAGAAGCCGCCGATCTCCCCGAATGAGCTCAAGAAGACGATTACCGACGTGAACGAGGCCCTCACCACGCGCGTCTCGGCGGCACGGGCCCTCACCGTCCTGAACCAGGCGCTGCCGGCGGATACGTGGCTCGCCGAGCTTGCCTACAGCGCGGAGACCGGCTGCGTGGTGCGCGGCTATTCGACGACGGACCGCGGTGCGCAGAACGCGCAGATCAAGCTCCTGAAGCAGCAGGTCTTCGACGAGGTCACCCTGGATTACCTCAACGAAGAGAAGATTGCCAAGGTGCCGGTCTGGGGATTTCAGATCTCGTGTAAGCTTCGTCCGCGGGATCAGGGCTCGTCTGGCCGGGGAGCTTTCAAGCGATGATGAGTACTCTTTCGGAACGGGATCAGCGAACACTGAAGCTCGGCGGGATGGGCGTGGCCGCGATTATCGTCTTTATGGTGGTCATCTCCCCGCTGATGGACCAGTGGAAAGCCGCTGACGCGGCGATCGCCAGGACGAAGAGCAAGCTGTCCGACCTTCAGACCGGTCTGGAAGACGCTTCCACGGCGAACCAGAAGCTGAAGGAGCTCCAGGCCCGCGCGCGCATCCATCCGGACCTGGTCTCGCTCAACCAGCAGACCGCGCAGATGCTCCGCCAGGTGGAGACTCTGCCGGGCTATCACGACATCCAGGTTCAGCGGCTGGAGGGCATGCCGCTCCGCGAGGAGGACCGCTTCTACCGGAGCGGCGTCTCGCTGCAGTTCGCCGGCTCCCTCGGCAATGTTCAGCGATTCATGCATTCCGTGGATCAGGCCAGCCCCGCGCTGAAGGTCGACCGCGTCACCATCAACGCCAATCCCAAAGAACCGGGCCGCATCGACGGGCAGATGGTCATCACCGGCTATGCCGTGGTGCTGAAGAAGGGAACGAACGGATGAAGGCCGCGAAGAACACTCCCGTCGATGTGAAGACGGTGGGGCTCGTCACTGCGGGTGGTGCCGTGGTCATGTTCATGGCCGCGCAGCTTCTCGCCAAGCCGAGCCTTCCGCCTACCGCGAAGGTGGCGGCG
This sequence comes from uncultured bacterium, assembly GCA_964416225.1. Classification (GTDB taxonomy): domain Bacteria; phylum Armatimonadota; class SYMT01; order SYMT01; family SYMT01; genus CAYQDT01. The sequence continues at coordinate 3,550 of CAYQDT010000223.1, read as the reverse complement.
CGCCCCGCTGCGCCGCTCGCGGCGGGAGCCGGGCACGGGAGCCTCCGCGCCGCGGCACCGTCCGCTACCTCCGCTGGCCTCGAACCGGTGAAGAGTGCCTCCGGACGCCTCCCGCTCGCGGGGGACGCCCCGGTCCGCGAGCTGTTCCGTCCGCTGGTGGCGAAGCCGGACACGAACGCAAACCCCGCCACCGCGGCGCCCGCTCCGAAGCTTCCGAGCGTGGACAAGAAGGGAGCGGACTCCCTCAAGGAGACGAAGCCGCAAACCGTGGCGGCGTCGCAGCCGGCCGGGCCCCGGGCAGGCGATATCCAGATGCTGGGCGTCACCGAGCTGGGCGGTGAGGTGAAGACGCTCCTGAAGAACTCCTTGACGGGTGAGCGGCGCTATTTTGCCCGAGGCGAGGATGCGTTCGGCTTCAAGGTGGGTGAGATCAAGGCGGACGAGGTAGCGCTCCTGCGCGGTGGGCAGACGGAGCGGGTCGCGATGAGCTCTGCCATCGTGATCGAGGGGCCGGGCGGGGCCAGCAGCTCGGGAAGCAGCGGGTTCAAGGGCGGAGACCGCCGCGGCGGAGGCGGCGGGGATGCGCAGGGCTTCAGCACCGCCCAGATCTTCAGCCTGCCCACCTGGTCCGAGCGCTTGAAAAAGCTGGATGAAGTGAAGGCGCAAATCGAGCCCGAGCGGTACCAGCGGCTGCGGAAGTTCATGGCGGATAAGGCCGCGGAAGAAGCGACCCAGGGCAAGAAGTAGCGGACGCGCCGCGCCGCGAACCGGCGCGTGACCATCTCCCACGTCACAACGTCCAGAGGGATGACATGGGCCGCCGCGCCGAGCAGACGTGGCGCTCGAGCCGGCTGGTGTCCGGTGATCCGGAAGCGAGACCTTGATGCGAACGATCCCGAACCAAGTCCTGGTTATCAGCGCCGCAGGGATATTTCTGTTGGGAACCGCCTGGGCGGGCACCCGATACCTGCAGCCCCCGGCTTCGGATAAGAGCACCGAAGCGAATACGCGGCTGCTCTCGGCACTGGCGGGCCGGATCGGGGAGCCGCAGCTCGCTCCCAATGAGCTCTCCGTCACCGATCCTCCGGCCGCGCCCCGGCCGGAAGCCGCTGCGCCGCACGTTTCCCGGGCCGCACGGCCGGCGGCCGCCGCTCCGGCGCGGACAAGCCGCCCAACGGGTCGCTCCGCAGCACCCGATGTGAAGCCGGACCCGGTGAAGAACATCGCCCTGATGGGCGTGACCCACGAGGGCGGCTCCGATACCGCCTGGCTGGTCAACACCACCAGCAAGCAGAGGGAGACGGCGTCCCCGGGGGAAACGGTATTCGGGTTCAAGTTGAAGAACATCGGCGACGACAGTGTGGTGCTGGCGCAGGGCAGTGACGAGTTCGTGGTCCGCATCGGCGATAAGGAGATCCCGCTCGCGAGCGCTTCGGCGGCTGCCGACGGATCCGCGACCCTCTCCGGGTCGGACGGCGGCTTCGGAGGCCCCGGCGGCCCTGGAGGCCCCGGCGGCTGGGGCGGTCGCGGTCGCGGCGGCTGGGGCAACCGTGGCGCGTGGGGCGGCTGGGGCGGTGGGATGGGCGGCTTCGGCGGCGGGGGCTCCTTCAGTCCGGGTGCCGGCGGGGGCGGCTCTCCGCAGTTCAACCGCCCGATGTTCGGCGGGTTCGGCGGCGGCTTCGGGGGCTTCGGGGGCTTCGGCGGCTTCAACCGGAACAACGGCGGCGCATCCACCAGCCAGTTCGCATCCGGCTCCAGCTCCCCCACGTCCAACCCCCAGACCGCGCGCCGCAGCGGCGGACAACTGGTGGGTGGTGGCGAAGCGATGCCCAAGCCCGCGAATATCAGCAATCCGCAAACGCAGCGCCGGACCGGCTCCGCCGGCGGTTCCGCGTTCGGGCAGAGCAGCGGCACCCTCTCCGGCCAACGCGGCTCAGGGACCGGCGCGGGAACTCGCACCGGGACCTTCACGGTGAATCGCACAGGCGGTTAAGAATTCGGCGGGCCGGGCGGTGATCCGGTCCGCTTTTTGTTCATCTCCTAGCAAACGAGCGGTCGAGTAGCTTGCGCGGCGGCCCCTTCCCCTCCCAGTTCCGGGAGCTATCTACCTGGACTGATCTTCCACGATGATACGTAACCTCCGTTTCCTGGCCTGTCTGGCGCTGCTCACGGTGGCCCTCGGCGGCGTGGCTTCCCGCGTCTCGGCGCAGGGCTCGTCGCTGGTGATTGTCCCGAAGAAGGGCAATCCGGACCAGCTCATCTCCTTCACGTTTCAGGATGCCAGCATTGATGACGTGCTCCGCTTCCTCGCAGACGCAAGCGGAAAGCTGGTGTTCAAGGACTCCGGCGTCTCCACCACGCTGACCATTCGGAATCAGAGCCGGATCAAGGTCTCCGAGGCCATCCGTCTGGTGCAAACGATCCTCGCGCTCAAGGGATATTCGCTGGTGGAGACGCCGGACGCTCTGATCGTCACCACCAGCACGGACGCGAAGACCAAGGTGAACACGCCGATCGGCGTGGGCAAGGACATCACGCAGATCCCGGAAGGGAAGGGGGTGGTGACGTGGATCTTCCCGCTCCAGAACGTGGATGCGGTCCGCCTGCGCGAGGAGCTGACCCCCCTCTTCCCCTCCGCGCAGACCACCATCATCGCGAACAGCGAGACCAATTCTCTGGTCGTGGTGGATCAGGCCGATATCGTGCGCCGCATTGCCGCCATCATCAACCAGCTGGATCGGGCATTGACGGATGAGATCACCGTCGAGGTGATCCATCTCAAGTACGCCGACGCGAACGAAGTGGCGCGCTACCTCACGGACCTCTTCCGGCCGGATGAGCCTACGACGCCCGGCGGTCAGGGTGCTCCAGGCCGTCCGAACGTACAGCCGGGTGCACCGGGCGCTCCGGGAGCGGCGGCGCCCCAGCGAGGCAGCCTCGCCCAGCTCCGCGGGCGCGTCAAGTTTGCCGCGGATGTGCGCAGCAATTCCCTGATCGTCTACGCAAGCCCGGCCAACCTGGCGCGCATCCGGGAGCTGATCGCGCAGATCGACACGAGCACCGCGCCCCGGGCCGAGTACCGCATCGTGGAGCTGAAGTACGCGGACGCAAGTGCTCTGTCGGATCAGCTCAACCAGCTTCTGGACCCGAACAGCACGGCCAACCGCGGCCGGGTAGGATTCTTCGGCGGCTTCGGCGGCGGCGCAGCCAACCCGAACGCGCAGGCCGGACTTCAGGACTATCGAGTCGTGCCGGATGTCCGAACCAATGCGCTGATCATCACGGCGCCGGTGGACACGATCAACGCACTGGTCGACCTGGTCCGCCAGCTCGACAAGCCTTCCGAGGTTGCGAGTGTCGTTCGGGTCTTCCAGCTTCAGAACGCGATTGCGAGCGAGGTTGCGACCACCCTGCGGAACCTGTTCCAGGGAACCGCCACCCAGGGCGGTCTGGGCTTTGCCCTGTTCGGCGGCGGCAACCGCACGCAGATCCCCGCCAATAGCCCGCTCGACCTCCTCCGGCAGGTGACCATCGTCGCTAACGATCAGAC
>CAYQDT010000222.1:0-6378 GCA_964416225.1 uncultured bacterium | reverse complement strand
CCGGAAATAACCCCTTGGTATGGCTGAAGCTCTACTGGGTGGTGCGATTCATCTCCCTCGCGCTGGCGGTGGTGCTCTGGTACTACGTCCGCAAGCAGGAGGACATCCTGCGCCGGACGATCTTGCTGCCGATCAGCATCGCGGCGCCTGCCGGTGAGCGGGTGGTCGAGCCCCCGGCGGGCTCCCAGGTCCGGGTGGATCTGGAAGGTCCCGCGGAGCAGGTCCGGGCCGTGGAGAACGCGGAGCTCAAGCTGAACCTGGATATCGGCAACGTCCAGCCGGGGAAGGCGGTACAGGTGCCGGTCTCCGTGGAGATCCCGCCGAAGTACCGGGACCGCGTGCAGGTGAGCTGGCGGCCCCTGGCCGTTTCCGTTCGCCTGGTGTCGGACGCCGTCCGGGAGTTTCCGGTGCTGGTGCAGCCGCTCAATCACCTGGATGGGTGGCAGATGCGGGAAGTCCCCCGCCCGGTGCCGGACCGCGTCACCGTGAGCGGTCCCCTCGCGGCGGTGGACTCCGTGAAGAGTGTGGTGGCGCCGTTCCGGCTCGAGCAGAGCCCGCGGGTCAGCGCAACGGTGAACCTGCAGGCGCTGAGTGAGGACGGAGCGGATCTCGCCGACAAGGTCCGGATCGAGCCGCCGCAGGTCCAGGTGACCGCGATCCAGGAGCACGTGGTCATGCAGAAGCGGGTGCCGGTCCAGCCCCGGTTCCATCTTTCGCCCGGAACCCGGGTCACGGTGGACGTCCTGCCCCCGCGCGTTCGCCTGGTCGGGTCGGAGCAAACCCTGGCCCGGGTGTATCTCGTGGAAACCGACCCGGTGGATCTGGCACCCGGGCAGCGGGAGATCACGCGGGAGGTTTCCGTCATTCCGCCCGGCGCCGGGGTGGACGTGGACCCGCCGCGGGTGCGCGTGACGCTCCGTCTCATCCCAGCGGGGCGCTAGCGGCAGCGGACCGGGAGCCCGGGAGGGGCCCCGGAAGGTGTCCCGTGAAGAAGCCGCGGAACGCTCCCGGCGGAGCCGTCCCGCGGCCTTTCAACCATCCGCTCGGGAATCCGCGTCAGAGCTCCGCAGCTTCCGCCAGGCGCCGCCCGTACCGGTCCCCGACATCACAGAGAGCCGCCAGTTGCAGATCGAGGAGCGCGCGCTCCTCCGCGGTGCACGCTCCGCAGCGCTTCCGCACGAGACGGTCCACCTGTTGAGCCGCCCACTCCGGAAAGCAGGGAGCGGCCTGTTCCTCCGCCGCCGCGGTCGATTCTAAGCCGGTCCGCTGTTCCATCCGCCTTCCTCCCACCCGGTTTTGGCCCCCGGGGGGAAACGGTAAACATGGCTGCAAAGGAGAATGGCATCCCAACGTCCCGCGGCCTCCCTGCCGCTGTAGCGCGCGCCCGTTCCCCGGGTCTCCCCGCGGCGCCGGGCCCGCAAATCCCGTTGCGCGCGGCTCAGTCGGGGTAACATATAGGGTCGGCCCCCGCCTGATTGCTTTCGTTTGGCCGCCTGGGAGCCGGGGTAAAGTCTGCCGATGGAGGGACCCGAATGACCCCAATGGATCGCGTGTTCGTCGCCTTTGCCGCTCTGCAGTTGGTGAGCGTGGGACTGATTGCCTGGGTGGGATTCCGGATGCTGGAGACCATCAAGCGGGCGCAGGCGCGCGTCCAGCCGGCGATGCGCGAGGTCAGGGCGCTGGCCGGAACGGGGAAGGCGCTGGCGGAGCATGCGAAGCGGGACGGAACGTCCACAATCACGCGGGTACACGGGCTGCTCGACCGCCTGCACGCGCGGGTGGCTCACACCCGGCGGGTCCTCGAGGCGCTGAAACCCGCGGGGAAGGAGACCTTCACCGCCCTGCGGAGCACCGCGGGGGACGTGGCCGGTACGGCCGAGCGGATCGGCGACGTGGCGCAGCGCCTCTCCCGTCTCAAGACGGCCGCGGAGGCCGCCGCTCAGGCGGCCCGGCGGGGGGAAGTCTAGCCGGCGCACCGGTGCCGCCAGGCACCCCATGGGACCCACCGGAGGCGGGACGTGCGAGCGCCCGCCGGCGCACTCGCTCCGGCCCGCTTCCCGCGCACGCCCGAAGGGACTCCGCTTTACGGTGAAATCCCGCTCCCGCTAAACTGGAGCGTGCGGCCCGGAGGCGTTCAGCGCCCTGCAGCCAGCCGCGCTATCCACCCCATTTGCTCCGGCAGTTCGTGGAGAGACCCGCCGCATGAAGCCCGCAGCCGTTATCAACGGGGGAGATCACTTCGTCACCCTGCGCGTTACGACGGATCGTCCGGCGGAGATCCAGGAAGCCCTGCTCGCCCGGGACGTCCAGCACGTGTTCAAGGGCGATCAGAACCAGGCGTGGGACGCCGTCCTCGCGAATCACTGCCTCTCGCGCGCAGTGGGCGACAGCGGCACCGAGATCACCTTCTTCATCCAGGATGAGCGGCTGGGGACGGGGGACGCGCGCCTCGCCCGCTACTGGCGCGCGCGGGACCACCGGTACGTCCTCACGGAAGATTACTACCGGGGCCGCGCCGGCGCGGTCTGGGAGCACCAGGATACCTCATACGGGCTGTTCTTTACCGAGGCGGTGAGCCCCGAACAGTTCGCGCGGGCGGGGGTCCACCTCCACCGGACGGCGGCGCGGTGGGAGCAGCACGCGGCGGCCGCTCTTGAAGACCGGGAGTGGCTCCACGCCCTCGCGGAGCTGGGGGTGACTCTGCCGGGTGCGCCCGCGGCCATCCCCGCGGACCGTGCCACCCGCCTCGGCCCCGCGGTGAACCGGGAGACGTTGGAAGCTTTCGGGCGCGAGCATCCGGCGGCGGCGCTCTATTACGCCTTCACCAAGACGGACGGCCTGTATGGCGTGGTCCCCGTCGAGAACGAGAACGTCACCCTCTCCAGTATTCCCGCGGATGAGCCGGAGCTCCGCTCCGCCGGAGCGTGGCTGCTCACGCACGTCGCGGCGCGCGGCGCGCTGCGCCTGGCCGGGAGCGCGGCGCAGCGCCGGGGGGTGAAAACCCGGGCGCGGCGCCTCGCGGCATGGGCGCGGGAGTATCTCGAGGCCTCTCCGCAGGCGAGCATTACCGATTTTCAATCCGCGCTGGGACAGTGGCTGACCGCCGAGATCTTTCCGGCGGACCGTCTCGAGCTGGACCGCACCAGCAAGTTTGCGCACCTGGATCCGGACAGCCTGCCGGCGCTCCGGACGCCGGAAGCCACCCTCCACTTTTTCCTCGACCTGGCTCTTCGCCATCCGGAAGCCTTCGCGGAAGCCTACAACGACGCGCTGAACCGCGTGGGCTTTGGGCTGCAGCGGATCAAGTGGGACCCGCGGACCGGCCGGTATACCCCGCCCTTTTTCGTGGAGCTGGCCCCCGGCGGCACCGGAACGCCGGTCTACCGCTACGGGCTCCAGCTCGAGGGTCTCACCGCCGCCACCGTCACGCTCACCAACGCCAGCGCCGGGGACATCGTCCTCGAATCGGACCGGCGCGTGCGCTCCGTGTACGACCTCGCGCGGGTTCTGTTCAAGCAGCTTCCCGCCGCCGCCGCGGCCGGCGTGGTGCTGGTGGGGAAGGCGGCGGCGTTTGCGGCGGAGCTCCAGCGCTCTCCCCGGGGGCTCGGCCTGCCGCGCCAGGGCAGCAAGTACGCTCCGATGGTGGACCACCTGGTGAGCGGCCTGCGAGAGCGCGGCGTGCTCGCCCAGCCGACCGGGCTGCTGATCCGGATCGGCCTCAATGCCATGGACCGCCTTGCGGCGATGGGCGAGTTCCCCCTTCGCCTCCCGCGGTTTCTGGAGAGCGCCTTCGGCACGGGCGCCACCTGCCGGGAGGTGGCCGAGAGCTGGAGAAGCGTGGCCGGTGACGCCGCCGGGCTGCTGGAGCTATTGGCGCACGCACGGTTCGGTCAGCACGTGCACCTGGTGAAGCTGCTGTGTCTCAACGCCCGCGGCGGCGACTGGCACGCGGCGCTCGCCGGCGACCCGCATTTGCGCGACCTGGCGGCCGCGCTCACCGCCGCGCCGGAGGGTGAGCGCCGCCTTCACGAGGTGGGCCGCGATCTCCCGTCGGCCGTCGCCTGTTGTCTCGAACGGCTCACGGAGCGGCGGGAAGCGCTGCTCGCGGAGCGCCAGGCGCGGTACGTCGCGGCGCGGGAGCACGCCGCGGCGACCGGGATCCGCCGGGTGCGGCCCGAAGTCGGCGGCCTGGATCAGGAGCGAGCCCGGATAGAAGTCCAGCAGCTATTGCTGGTGGCGGCGTACGTCAGGCGCCTCTGGCAGCGCGCCGAATCGCTCCCATACCTGAACGATCGGCCCTATACGCTCGCGCTCTATCTCCTCTTCGGCCGCGACATCTTCCCGCCGATTTGCCGAGAGGTGGAGTTTGACGTGGAGTGGATCAGTCCGCTGCCCGCGGGCACGGCGGCCGCGCGTGAGGCCGAGCTTGCCGTTTGACGGGTCCGGCCGGATTCCGCAGGCCCGTTTGAGGTTCGGTGCGGCCGGCGGCGGGCGGGATCGACGGCGGCCCAGTGTGGGCTCTGTTCAATCGCAGCCCCATAACGAGCGACTCACGGGGAATGAGCGCCGCCGATTTTGCTGAGGCAGGCGCCGAAGCTGCGGAAATTCCGACTAAAGGCGGGGTGGATATTCCTACTAAAGTATCAGGCGTGCAGATGCATTCGCCCGTTAGACTAGGTCTGTTAGCGTGACTATCGTACCATTAGAGAACTTGCCTTCCCGGGAGCCATGAGGCTTCCGGGTTTTTTTTGTTTTCCGCGATCCCGTGCGCCGGAACGCGCTGCGGTGATCGGGGGTCCCGGATGGGGCTTAGTGCCGGAGCGCGTCGGCTCCATCCGCGTCTAACATCGGCTTGATAGAGCGTGTTCTGGAGGGAGATTTCAGGGTGGAGTCTGGTGATGGGCGGCGAGAAATCCATCGAAAGAATGATCGTTCCATCTCTTGATTGGACGGGCGATCACGCCGAATGGAGTAGCAGCGCTGCGGGAATATCCACCGCCTTGTTGAAAATGTCACCGAAAGGTCGGAGCAATGATCGCCCCTCTCCCTAAGCCGAAGCGGCTCCTGATCGTCGACGACAACCCGCCGTTTCTGGAGCTCGTGCGCGGGTTGCTGTCTGGTAGGGAGTACCAGGTCCACACGGCCAGCGGAGCCGGGAGCGCGCGGGCCTTTCTCGCCACCGGCCTTGAGCCGGACGTCGTCTTGCTGGACCTGTGCATGCCGGGAATGGATGGTGCCTCGCTTCTCGGCGAGTGGATCCGGAGCGACGAGCTGCGCGGCAGCGCGGTAGTGACGATGTCTGGCTTACCGGTGGAGCGCACTCCGGAGGGCGCCGTGCTGCATCTCAGCAAGCCCTTCACGCGCGCCCGACTGTTGAGCGTGCTCCGCGCGTTCAGCGAGCGCGTCGCCCTGCGCGAGCGTGCCAGCCTGAGCTGATGGCCCGGAACACCTGCTCCGCCCGCTCAACCGCTGAAGCAGTGAGTGAAAAAAGTGGGGCGCCGGATCCGGCGCCCCACTGCAGGGAACTTGAGAGATCATCGTGATGACTGCCGGATAGATGCCGCGGCATCGCCGGCCGTGCAGCGGGAATGCTGCTTCGGAGAGCGAGTTGGCCTCCGGCAGCCGGCGGTGCGGGGTGGACCCTCCGCCGTCCCGGGTACCCGCCAGTCTTCTCACGTGCGGTTTGGCGTCGGCGGCCCGAGTCGCGGTCTAAGCATCAGCTTGACACCGGTTGGCACCCGGCACAGTAGACATCCCTGCGCTCGCTCGCTTATTCTGCCCCTACGGCCCTGGCGTCGGTGGCCGTCCGACCGGCGCCCATGTCCGGCCGGTCGTTGTGAGCGTCACCGGCACGGTGTGGATGGGGCGGGAGTGGAGCGCGTGATGCCCCGTTGCAGGGGAGAAGAGAGCCGGGATGCAGCGCGGCCGCCATCAGTTGACGTCCAGGCGGGAGAGGCGGCTCGGCGCCGTCTTGTGCCCGAACGGCAGGGTTACCGGCGCCTCGCTCCGCGGGCGGATCGGGAGCCGGGCCTCGTCGCCGAGGAAGCTCATCATCGGCCGGTCCGGTGCGAGGCCCCGGTCCAGGCCGACGAACACAAAGCTCTCTCCGCACCGGGAGCAGGTGATCCGGAGGTCGGCGCTGTAGGCGGTGACCGGGCCGCCCTCCTCTTCGGTGATCCGCGCGACCATCACCTTGGCCTCAAACTGTTCGTGAGGGCATGCCATCTCGCACTTCCTTTCGCGCCGACGCACGGTGCTTCCCGTCGGGACCCTGCGGCGGCGATGCACGGGCCCCGGACGCGCCCCGACCGCCCGTCGCAGGCAGGACGGGGCGAGCTCCCGCCGCCGGCGCGGCAGGTATGGGGCGGAGGTTCGGCG
>CAYQDT010000221.1:0-6396 GCA_964416225.1 uncultured bacterium | reverse complement strand
CGTAGATCAGCGCAACGCGCCACCGGCGCGTCCGGAGGTCCGGCGCCGGAAATGTTGGGAACACCGTGAAAAAATGGGCGGCCAGAGCCAGCGGCAGGAGGCGCGGCTCTCGGGGGAAGGCAAAGACGGGCGCGGCCAGCAGCACGAGACCCAGGAGGAGCGCCTGGGCGTCTCGCGGGCGCTGCCAGAAGAGCGCCAGAGCCAGCGCGCTGAGCGCCACGTTCAGCAGGCCCACGAGGGCCCAGAGGAGCTGCACGCCGAGCCAGGGAGGGGCCGGGCGCACCTCTCGCCAGATCGCCCGCCCCGCCCGCTCTACCCGAACCGACCCCGAGCGGGGGACGTCGCGGGTCCAGCGCAGCACCGGGCCACCCTCGGACGGGGTGACCTCCACCACCTCGCTGGAGACGAAGCGGTCACCAGTCCGGATCCCGGCTCGGGCGAGGGGGCTGCCAGGCCGGACCTCCAGGCGGTTCTGCGCGGCGACGAGGCGGGCGCCGGGCGGGACGCTCGTAGCGCCGACCACGGGGCGGAATACGGCCCCGAGCAATGCGACGATTCCGGCGAACAGCAGGATATAGGTGAACCAGGGCCGGCGCATGGCTCCCTTGTACCCCGTTCCGCCGACCGGCGCAAGCGTGCTTCCCGCCGGGATGCGGCGCGAAAGCACAGACACCGGGCACCCGGCATCGGCGGGCCCAGCACCCGGGTGCGGGGAGTCCCGGCGGGTCCCCGGCGCCTATTTCGCGCCGGCCGCCTCCGCTCCCACCTTCACGCCTGCCTTTTCGAGGGCCTTCTCGATGCGGGTATCGCCGTCGTCATAACCGACCACCGCGTCCACCACTTTGCCGTCTTTTCCGATGATGTAGGTCGTCGGAATGCCGCTCACCTTGTAGAGGCTCGAAGCGATACCCTTCGCGGTCTCCTGGCCCGCCGGGTCGAACGCGAACTGGAAGGAGTACTTCGCCCGGTTGGCCGGCACCCACTGCGTGTAGGCGGGCTTTTCGTCCCACACGCAGAGCCCGATCACCGCAACGTTCTGTTTCCCGATTGCTCGGTAAACCTTCTCCAGGTGCGGCATCGACCGCTGGCACGGCCCGCACCAGGTCGCCCAGAAGTCCAGCACCACGACCTTGCCCTGGTAGTCCGAGAGCTTCAGCGTGCCGCCACCCCACTTCTCGGCGGTGAAATCGGGCGCCGGGGTACCGGCAGCGAGGAGGACGGGACGCTCGGGGCTCTTCGGCGCGGCGAGGGCGACGCGAGTCGTTGGCTGGATCACCAGTCTCGATCCGTCCGCGGACGGCACCGCCTGGTAGACGGCTTCTCCGACTTTGAACGGCGCGCGGGCGTCGACCATCGTCGGCTTACCGTCATCGTTCAGGTCCAGGAGCAGCCAGACGGGGCGGGTCGCGGGTTTGCCCTGGATCTGCCCCTCCGCGTCCAACTCCACGGACTTGTTGAACAGAGCATCCGCATCGTTCTCCACCAGCAGAGCCCAGTGGCTCTTGCCCCCGACGGACACGGTGCCGGCGCGGGCTGCCTGCCGGAACATGAACAGCGTGTCTCGCCCGACGATCCGGTACAGACCGACGCCGTAGTCGCCGGAGCCGGATTCCTCTCGAGGGGTGCCCCAGGAAGCCCGAAGCACGTAGCTGTTCGGACCGTAGACCACCCGGCCGTTTCCCTCGTTCTTCCGCTCCCAGCCCCCGTCACCGTCATCCGTGAGGTCGCCGTTGCGGTTCTTGTCGAGGTAGATCTTGAACTCACCGGTCGCAGGCTCGTCCACGGCGAAGAGGTACGTCGAGGCGGGCCCGTTGCCCAGGTGGATCACCCCGTACTGCGGCCGGCCGCGATACGGCGGCTCTTTCTTGATCCCTTCCGGACGGGTGGGCGAGAGCGGCACCGGCACGGGGAAATAGCCGAGCCGGGCTTCGACCGCGCCGCGCGGCTCCAGCTTCAGGACCCCGGGTCCGGCTGCCGGCGCGTCCGCGGCATGGGTCGCCGTCACCAGCAGTCCGAGCAATGTCGCGCAAAGGCCGGCCGGCCGGAATCCGTAAGACGGGTACGTCATGGGTAAGCCTCCTGTACGAAGCGGCGGCCGCACGGGTCGCGCGGAGCCGCCGGCAGTCATCCGCCGACCGGTGCCCCGCTGACGGAGGATTCGCCTCCGCCGCAACCTTTTCCCTGCGGCGCCCGAACCAATTCCAGCTTACTCTTCCATGCAACCGCGCCCATAATTGACTCAGCCGCGCCCCGCCGGTCCCCGTCCCGCCGCCGGTCAAGGACTTCGCCGATGCCCCGCCGCCTGTTCATCCTCCTCCCGCTGATCCTGTGCGCGGGCGCGGTACTGGCGCCGCGCGCCGGGTCGCAGCCGGGCACGGAGCCGACGGTCTCTCCCGGGGAGATGCTGGTGGCGGACGGCATTCCGCCCGTGCCGGCGTCGCTCGCGGCTTCAGTGAACCGGTATGCGAACTTCCGCGCTGCGGAGTTCCAGGCCTGGCATCCGACGAAAAGGGAGATGCTCATCCGGACGCGGTTTGGGGAGACGGCCCAGCTTCACCGGGTGGTCACCCCGGGCGGCGACCGCAGCCAGGTCACCTTCTTTCCGGACAACGTGCTCGGCGGCGCTGCGTACCCGCCGGCCCGCGGCGACTTCTTCGTCTTTCGAAAAGACACCGGTGGGAACGAGAACTACCAGAACTACCGGTATGATGCCGGTACGGGCGAGGTGACCCTGCTGACGGACGGCAGCTCCCGCAATCTCCTCGGGGAATGGTCGAACCGCGGCGACCGGATGGCCTACACCTCCACCCGTCGAAACGGCCGGGATTCGGACCTCTACCTGATCCATCCGACCGATCCGCGGTCGGACCACCGGCTGGCAGAGCTGGTGGGGTCCTGGGCCGTTCTGGATTGGTCGCCGGACGACCGGCAGCTCCTCTTGCTGCAGTACCTCTCCATCAATGAGAGCTACCTGTGGCTGGCGGATGCGGCGACCGGCACGCGGACCTGCGTCACGCCGAAGGGCGCCGGCGGAGCCGTTTACTATGACGATTCCAGCCGCTTCAGCAAGGATGGGAAGGGCCTGTACGTGGTGACGGACCGCGACAGCGAATACCTGCGTCTCGCCTATCTCGACCTGAACAGCGGCATGCCCGCTTACCTCACCTCCGCGCTCCGGTGGGACGTCGAGGCGTTCGAGCAGTCGCCGGACGGGCGGAACATCCTGCTCAGCACCAATGAGGACGGAAACAGCGTGCTCCGGCTGCTTAACCCACGAACCGGCGAGCTCCGGCGGGTCGCCGGCGTTTCGAAAGGTGTGATCTCCGGGATCCGGTGGCACCGGAACAGCCGCGACGTAGCGTTCAACCTGAGTGCGGCCCGTGCCCCGCTCGACGTCTTCTCCCTCGACGTGGCGACCGGGAAGATCGACCGCTGGACCCACAGCGAGACGGGCGGTCTGAACCCCGAGAGCTTTTCGGAGCCGGAGCTGGTGCGGTGGAACAGCTTCGACGGCCGGACGATCTCCGGGTACCTCTATCTGCCCCCGCGCCGCTTCACCGGCCGGCGGCCGGTGCTGGTGAGCGTGCACGGCGGACCGGAATCACAGGCGAGGCCCACCTTCCTGGCGCGCTACAATTACTACTTGAACGAGCTGGGAGTGGCCGTGGTCTTTCCAAACGTGCGCGGATCCTCCGGCTATGGGAAGAGCTTCCTCACGCTCGACAATGGGATCAAGCGCGAAGATTCCTACAAGGACCTCGGAGCGCTGCTCGACTGGATCCCGACGCGCGCGGAGCTGGATCCTGAGCGGGTGATGGTGACCGGCGGCAGCTATGGCGGCCACATGACGCTGGTGGCGGCCACCCGGTACAACAGCCGGATCCGCTGCTCGCTGGACGTGGTCGGAATGTCAAACCTCGTCACGTTTCTGGAGCGGACCGGCAGCTTCCGGCAGGACCTCCGGCGCGCGGAGTACGGCGACGAGCGCGACCCGAAGGTGCGCGCGTTCCTGGAGCGCATCGCGCCGCTGAACCACGTTGACCAGATCACCAAGCCGCTCTTCGTAGTGCAGGGAGCCAATGACCCGCGTGTTCCGCGCGCCGAGGCGGAGCAGATGGTCGCCGCCGTGAAGAAGAACGGAACGCCGGTCTGGTATCTCCTGGCGAAGGACGAAGGGCATGGCTTCACGAAGAAGCGGAACACGGACTTCCAGTTCTATGCGACCGTGCTGTTCATGCAGCGGTACCTGCTGAACTGACCCGCCGGCCGCCCGCGGATCATGCGCCGTGCAGCGGTGGAAACGGGGCGCCTGTCGTGTGGCGTGAGGAGTGAAAGGCAACGCGTGAAAGGTTGGAAGGCCGAGCGATGCTGAGACGAGTAATCCTGTGCATCCTGATCGCGCTGTCCGGGCTGGGGCCGGCGCGAGCCGAGAACGCGAAGGGCGGCTGGACCGAGAGCGCCCGAGCGGTCCACGCGCGGTTCACGGGGCGTGCGGGGACGTTCGCGCAATTCGGCGACTCGATCACCGTGACCCAGGCATTCTGGAGCCCGGTACGCGGCGAACGGCGCAACGCGCCTCCCGCGTTCGAAGCGGCGTTCCGACGCGTGAACGGCTACCTCCGGCCGGAGTGCTGGCGGGACTGGAAAGGGCCGGAATACGGCAGTGAAGGCGGGCGGACGGTCGAGTGGGCGGACCAGAACGTGCGGTCCTGGCTCGAGAAGCTGAACCCGGAAGTGGCGCTGATCATGTTCGGGACGAACGACCTCCGCGATCTGCAGCCGGAGGAGTACCGCGTCCGGCTGCAGCGGGTCGTCCAGCGCTGCCTGGATCATGGGACCGTGGTGATCCTCAGCACGATTCCGCCGCGGCACGGGTTCGAGGAGAAATCCGCGCGCTTTGCGGACGCCGCGCGAGCGGTTGCCCGGGAGCTTCGCGTGCCGCTGACCGATTTCCATGCCGAGGTCCTGGAGCGGCGGCCCAACGACTGGGATGGAGCCCTGGACCGCTTCCAGGCCTACGAGGGATACGAGGTGCCGACGCTCCTCTCGCGGGACGGCGTTCATCCCAGCTTCCCGCGCCGCTTTCAAGACGATTACTCCGAAACCGGCCTCCGGAGCAGCGGCTTCACCCTCCGGAACTACCTGACGCTGCTCGCCTACTCGGACGTGCTCCAGGTTCTCCACCCAACCGCCGCCCGGTAAGGCCGGGCTCCGGGCCCGGTCAACCGGCATTGCCTGACCCCGCGCTCGTCCTGTCGGCCGGGCCGCTCGCCGCCCTCCTTCCGGCGCACGGTCGGCCCCGGCCGGCCCGCCGGACCCGCGTGGAAAGAAGGCGTGGCCTGCCGCAGAGGCCAATAAGAGGGGAGGGACCTCCTTGTCCGGCGCGGGACGGGGGCGCGGTTCCATAGAAATGGACGGAAGAGATGAACGAGCAGGCGATTGAAGCCTTGTTGGACGAAGCGCGCGTGTTTCCGCCGGAGCCGCAGTTCACCGCGCAGGCGAACGCCAATACGGACGAGCTGTATGTCCGGGGCGAGCGAGACCCGGAGGCGTTCTGGGCGAGTGTGGCGGAGGAGCTCCACTGGTTCCGGAAATGGGACCGCGTGCTGGAGTGGCAGGAGCCATTCGCCAAGTGGTTCGTCGGGGGAAAGCTGAACGCCGCGTATAACTGTCTGGACCGCCACCTCGGGACGCCGACGCAGAACAAGGTCGCCATTCACTGGGAGGGGGAGCCGGGCGAGGAGCGCTCGCTCACCTACCGGCAGCTCTGGCGTGAGGTGTGCAGATTTGCCAACGTGCTGAAGGGACTCGGGGTCCGGAAGGGCGACCGCGTGACCCTCTACATGCCGCTGATCCCGGAGCTGGCGATCGCCTGCCTGGCGTGCGCCCGCATCGGCGCGCCGCATTCCGTGGTATTCGGCGGGTTCAGCGCGGAGTCCCTGGCGGACCGGATCAATGACTCCCAGTCCCGGGTGGTGATCACCGCCGACGGGGGATTCCGGCGCGGAAGCGTCGTGCCGCTGAAGAAGGCGACCGATGAGGCGCTGGAGCACTGCTCCGGTGTGGAGAGCGTGGTGGTAGTCGAACGGGTCGGTCACAGCCGCGCGGGCGTGTCCATGCAGCCGGGCCGGGACCGGTGGTGGCACGAGCTGATGGCGGCCGCGTCCGCGGAGTGCCCCGCGGAGGAGATGGACGCGGAAGACCTGCTCTACATCCTCTACACGAGCGGCAGCACGGGGAAGCCTAAGGGGATCGCCCACACGACGGGCGGCTACCTCACCGGCGCCTACGCCACCTCGAAATGGGTGTTCGACCTCAAGCCGCAGGACGTCTACTGGTGCACCGCCGATATCGGCTGGGTGACCGGACACACCTACGTGGTGTACGGACCTCTTG
>CAYQDT010000220.1:781-6397 GCA_964416225.1 uncultured bacterium | reverse complement strand
GGCATGTTGCGCGCCTCGAAGTACTCCGGGGTGGCGCCGTAGATGGTGGTCTTGGTGTTCTGGTTCTGGAACTTCACCTGTCCGTTGCCGCGATACTCGGGGATCGAGTATTTGACGGACGGGCAGTGCTTCTTCACGTATTCCGCGTCTTCCAGCTTGAGCGTCTGCTGGCTGCCGAGCCCCTGGCTGACGCCGCCGCGCATGATGCTCTGCGGCACGACCGTCAGCACATTGGTCCCCAGCTTCTTGATGGCCTCCGTGGTCGCATTCGCCACGCCCTGGCCGAGCGCCACCATGACGATCACCGAACCGACACCGATGATGATGCCGAGCATGGTGAGGAAGGAGCGCATCTTGTTGGCCATCAGGCCCTGCAGCGCGACCCGGAACGCCTCCGAGACGCTCATGCCGGTCCGGCGACGCCGTGCCGATTCAGCTTCCGGCAGCAGCCGGGAGGGGGATCGCTCCGCAACGCTCATACCGGGATCTCCTGTGCGTTGAGGTCAGGCAGGTTCTTCAGCTCTTCGAGAGCATCCTTCGGCTCCGGCACGCGCTCATCCGTGAGCACCTTCCCGTCCTTGAACCGGATGATCCGGGTACAGTGGAGGGCGATGTCCCACTCGTGCGTGACGAGCACAATGGTCTTGCCCTCCCGGTTCAGGCGCTGGAAGATCGCCATGATCTCCTCACCCGTGCGGGTATCCAGCGCGCCGGTCGGCTCGTCGGCCATCAAGACGGCGGGCTCATTCACCAGCGCCCGGGCGATGGCGACACGCTGCTGCTGGCCGCCGGAAAGCTCCGCGGGGGTATGGTGGTGCCGCGTCTCGAGCCCCACGGCCGCGAGCGCCTTCATTGCCCGCTCATGCCGGTTGGGCATGCCGCTGTAGAGCATCGGAAGCTCCACCTGGCGCAGCGCGCTGGTCCGCGCCAGGAGGTTGAACTGCTGGAAGATGAAGCCGATCTTCGCGTTGCGAATCTCGGCCAGCTCGTTATCGTTCCGCTCCGAGACGTTCACGCCGTCCAGCCAGTAATCGCCCGCGTTCGGCTTGTCCAGGCAGCCCAGAATGTTCATGAAGGTCGACTTGCCGGATCCGGAGGGCCCCATGATGGCAACCAGCTCGCCCTGGTCGATATCGATGGAGACCCCACGCAGGGCGTGAACCTGCGTGGCGCCCATCGTGTAGACCTTGGTGAGGTTTTCGGTGCGGATCATCATCGCGCTTACCGCCCTCGCCCACCGCCGCCGGACCGCCCGCCGGCGCCGCCCCGGCCACCGCCCGGGCGCTGACCGAACGGCCCGCCGAACGGGTTGTTGGTCTGCGCCTTCTCCGGCTCGATCACCTTGGTCACCACGACGTCGCCGTCATTGATGCCGCTCTTGATCTCGGTCACATCCTGTCCTGCGAGGCCGACCGTTACCGGGACTTCCTTCGGCTTGCCGTTGGGCTGCATCACCTGAACGGTGAAGTGGCCCTTCTGCTCCTTCACGGCCTCGTTCGGCACCGTCACCACCTGGTGGGCCTCGGCGCTGATGAACTCGCAGGTGGCATTCATCGCCGGCTTGAACCGGGAATCCGGCTTGTTCAGCTCCACGGTCACCGGGATCGTCGTGACGTTCTGGTCCACCTTCGCCTGAGGGTCGATGCGGATGACCCGTCCGAAGACCTTTTCGTCGGGATAAGCGTCCACCCGCACCCGGACCCGCTGCCCGTTGTGCACCTGGGCGATGTCCGTCTCGTCCACGTTGCAGACGACCCACAACTGGGAGATGTCGCCGATCTGGATCAGCGCGTTGGTGCTGCCGATCGAGGCCTTGCTGCTCGGAACAACGGTCCCTTCCTCCACGTTCTTCGTGACGACTACGCCATCCCGGGGGGCAACCACCCGAGTATAGTTCAGGTTCGTGGTGGCCTGTTTCTTAGTGGCCTGCCCCTTCACGATCAGCGCGGCGGCCTGCAGGATATCCTTCTGCTTCACCGCCACCTGCTTCCGCTGGGCGATCGCAGCATTCAGCTCCGCCTTCGCCTGCTCCACGCCGGCCTTCGCGGCCTCCAGCTCATGGTGGGCCACCTGGTCCTGGTAGCTGTTCTCGCGAGCGACCTCCAGGGCGGCCTGCGCCTGCTTCACCTTGTCCTGAGACCCCTCGATCTGCGCCTGCGCCTGGTTGATGCGAGCCTGGAGCTCGCTGAGGGAAAGGTTGTTCTCCCGCTGCAGCGTCTTGAGGCGCTGCTGTGCGGTGCTGAGCGCGGCCTTATTCGTGGCCATCCGCGAGTACGCCGTCTCCACCTCGCTCTTGGCCACGTAACCGAGGCCCATGAGCTGGCGCTGCCGCTGATAGTCGGAGGTGGAGGTCTCCAGATTCGCGCGCGCCTGGTTGACGGTGCTCTGCACCGTTTCAATGTTCAGCGGAATGCTGACTTCCCGCAGCGTACTGAGCGTCTCCTCGAGCTGCTGCTTGTTCTGCCGGACCTCATTGACCGCTTTTTCCGCGGAGTGGAGGCTGGCCTCCGCCTGGGCGATCTGGCTCTGCGTCAGCTTCGGCTGGGCTGCGTTGCTGGCTTCCGTCTGGGCAAGCTTCGCCTGCGCGGTCTCCAGCGCGCGCCGGGCCGCAGCAATCTTCGCCTCATCCTGGAGGTGCTCCTGGGCCATCGCGACCTCCGCTTGATCCTTCTTCGCCGTGGCGGAGGCAAGATCGGCATTGGCCTGGTCGAGCGCCGTCTGGGAATCGGTCGGATCGATCAGCGCGATGAGCTGGCCGGCCCTGACGCTTGTCCCGAGATCCACCGCCAGCTTATTGATCCGGCCGGCGACATCCGACTTGACGTCGACCACCTTCCACGGCTGGATGGTACCGGTGGCGCTGACGAAGCTCCGGACGTCGCCGATGGAGGCGCGGTCCGTCTTGTACGTGATCTCGTCCTTTTTCCCCTTGCCCCCTTGCGTGGCGAGGGCGTACCCGCCTCCGATCACGCCGAGGGCGACTGCCGCGATACCCACTCGCTTGACCAAGACGTTCATCAATCATCCACCTCGATGGGTCCCACTTGGGCGGGACCCGGGAAGCACTGGGAAACCGGGAGATGCCGGATGAGAAAGCGCCGCTCGAAGCCTCTCCCCTAGACGCGCGGCGCGACCAGCGGTTTGCTCTGCGAAAAGGGGAGCCGGACGCGCTCCTGGATCCGCAGCGGCCGCGCCTGCCGGCTCTAAGAGTGGCGAGCCAACCCGCCTACCTGCTGACCGGGCTCCTATTTTCTCACGTTTTCCTACAATTAACAAGGCCCGCTGCGCGCAACCGTTCGATCGCTTACCGTCCAATCGCCCGATCCAACTGTGCCTGGGCGAGCTGGACATCGTAGAGCGCGGTAATGGCGCTGTTGGAAGCCGTGGCGAACTGTACCTGCGCCTGGATCAGGTCCACGACGGTGGTTCCGGCCGCTCCGAGCCGATAACGGGCCGTCGCCGCCTCCAGGTTGACGCGCGACGCATCCACAGCGAGGCGGGCCGCCTGCAGCCGCTCGCGGGCGTTCACCAGGGTCAGGTACGCCTGCTCCACATCTGAAGCGACGTCTTTCTTCGTCTGCTCCAGGCGAGCCTCCGCGGCCTGGACCTGGGAACGGGCTTCCAGCTCCCGGGCCTGGGTCAGGCCGGCGTCGAAGAGCGGCAGCGAGACGTTGGCGCCGATGGCATAGTCCGACCGGGTGGTGGGATTGTTCGGGTTCACGTTGAACTGGATCGTGGTGTCCAGCCGCGGCTTCCGTCCGATCCGGGCGATCGCCTGCCCCGCCTCCGCCACCCGCACCAGCGCCTCGTCCTGGATCACCTCCGGACGCCGGCGGCGAGCCTCCTCGCGGAGGAGCTCCACCGAGGGGACGCTCTGCTCGTTCTGCGCGCGCTCCACCAGCTCAAGGGGTGCTCCAACCGGCAGCCCCATCGAGTTCCGCAATTGCACGGCGCTGACCCGGAGATCGTTCTCCGCCTGAATGCGGTCGACCTGAGTGTTGCGGTACTGCGAAAGGATCAGCGCGCGATCGGCGACCGCGGCGCTTCCCGCCGCGATTCGGGCATCCACGCTGCGGAGCTGCTCCAGCGCGAGCTGCTCCTGCACCCGCCGCAGCCCGAGCAACTGCTGAGACCGAAGCTGGACGAGGTAGTTCGTGGCGACGGTTAAGGAGAGATTATTGCGCGTGGAGATCAGGCCTGCCTGGTTGCTCTCCACCGTGGCACGGGCCTGGCGGACCTGGGTGCGGGTGAGGCCGCTGTCGAACGGCGTGTAGGTGAGCCCAACCGTTGGCTGCAGTCCCGGATTGGACTGGATGGTGTCTCCAAGGGTCGTCGTCCCACCGACCCCGGCCACCCTCGGGCCGCTCCCGAAGAGCCCGCCCAGCGTGGAGGTGCCGGAGAGGCGGTAACCCACGCCGGCGGTGACCTGGGGCAGCGTGCCGACGCGGGCCTGTCGGACCCGCTGGCGCGCCTGTTCCACCGTCTCTTCCGCCACCGCCACCGCTCCCTGGTTCTGATAGGCAATCTGGATGGCCTCTTCCAGAGAGATCGCCCGGCCGGCGGGTGCCGTGCCTGGAGCCGTGGGAGCCACGGGCGAGACAGGTGCGGCCGGCTGCGCCGCGGTGCTCGGCGCGCCGGGGGCCGCGGCCGGAGGGGTGTTGGGTCCGATCGGTGCTTGAGTGGCGGCGCCCGCGATTCCAGTCATGGACGCGATTGCAAGTGTGCTCAGCAGCCAGTGCGCGGAAGCGCGCGTCGTACGCCCGCTCAATGGAACGCTTCCTTTCTTAACAACCGTCGCTGGGTGAGTGGCTTCGGGCGAGACCCGGCAGAGCGCCTTGTCTCCGCCGGTCCTATTGTCGTATCCCGTGCATGAGAAGTCTCGGTTTCTATGGGGTGCCTGGAGAGATCGGGGCTCCGCGCCCGTAGTCACTTGGCCGGGTGCCAGCCGGGCACCTCCCGCCTCGAGGGGCAACCTGCTCGCGGCACCCGGCTACCCATGACGTGATGGGGCACCGGATTATTCGGGTGGGATTTGGTGTAAGCTGTGGTGAGGCGCTGGCCCACTCCCCGGAACCGGGGACGAAGGGCGGCCGGAGCCCGGGAAGGGCCGCCGAGAGTCCTCGCGGGAAGCGATTCGGGGGCCAGCCATGAGGAGAGTCGGATGACGAACGAAGCGACAGCACCGTCCGAACGGGTCGAGCGGATCGACCTCCGCGACGGGCTGACCATGATCAAGCGGGTAACCCTCAAAGAAGACGGCCGCTGGCTCATCTATTTCGACTTCGAGCGGGAGCCGGCGGCGGATCGCGCGGCGGCCGGAGAGCAGCCATGAGCGAGACGACGCTGCGAGTCCCTGAGCTCCACTGCGCGGCATGCGATGCGAGCGTCCGCAAGGCCCTCGCTCCACTGCCGGGCATCGGCGGCGTGGAGGTGAACCTCGAGAGCCGCTCGGTCGTCGTGCGGCATGACCCGGCCGTGGTGGACCGCTCCGCCATTCAGGCCGCGATCGAGGGCGCGGGGTTCGACGTCCAGTAGTGAGCGGTGTGGAACGAGCCTCCGACGCCCATGCGGCGCCATCGAGGCTGCGCGAAGCACCGTTCCGCTCCCGAGTCGGGC
>CAYQDT010000220.1:0-771 GCA_964416225.1 uncultured bacterium | reverse complement strand
TGAACGTCCAGGCGGCCGCCTGGCGGGCGGGCGACGTCTTGTTGAAGATGTAGAAGCTCCCGCCGCCCGTCGGCGCGCCGTACTGTTTGTCGGCCCGGGAGCCGCTTGTGATAAAATTCACTTGGAATGCGCCGGAAACGCCCGGGCGCGCACGGAGTTGAGTCAAGCGCATGGTTCCAGTTGAGTTCGCCTTCGCGGGGATCCTGATCGCCCTGTCGATCATCCTGTCCGCGGTCCTGGTGTGGCTCCCGGCCCTGGTGACCCGAATCTTGCGGCTGAGCCGGCCGTCCGGGAACAAGATGCAGACGTACGAATGCGGGATCACGCCAACCGGCGGGGCGCGCGTGCGGTTCAGCATCAAGTTCTACCTGGTGGCGATGCTGTTCATCCTGTTCGACATCGAGGCGATCTTCCTCTATCCGTGGGCCACGGTGCACCGCTGGCTCGGCTGGTTCGGGATGGCGGAGATGGGGATTTTCGTGGTGATCCTGCTGGTCGGCTACGTTTATATCTGGAAGCGAGGCGCGTTCCAATGGGAGTCATAGAGACTGTCGACGGCAAGCTGGGACAGCAGTTGAACCAGCAGGGCTTCCTCCTCGCCCGGCTGGACGACCTCGCCAACCAGGTTCGCGCCAACTCGATCTGGCCGCTGACGTTCGGGCTGGCCTGCTGCGCCATCGAGATGATGGCCGCTGGGCAGCCGCACTACGATATGGCGCGCTTCGGCTCCGAGGTCTTCCGCTCCAGCCCGCGTCAGGCCGACCTGATGAT
>CAYQDT010000219.1:0-6400 GCA_964416225.1 uncultured bacterium | reverse complement strand
CCTCGAGCATCGGCCCCAGGTCCTCACGCCGCACGGCCGAGCGGAGCGGCTCCCCCATTCCGGCGGTCAGCCGGGCGCTGCGGGCGACGGCGCTGCTCTCATCCGCCAGCGGAACGGCGTCCAGCATCGTGAAGAGGAAGGTGCTGCCCGCCGCGCCCAGCCGGCGCACCGAGCGGAACAGGTCCGAGATCGCGTCCCGCTCCAGGTACATCAGCACCCCCTCCGCGACGAAGACCGTACGGACCTTGCGGTGGTACTCCGGGTGCGCGGTGAGAGCCTTCTCGGCCTTCTCGTGCGTGAAGTCGACCGGGAGGAGGTGGACGTTGGCCGGCAGCGCCCCGTGCCGCTCCAGCGCCTCCCGTTTCACCTGCTGCGTGTTCGGGTGATCGATCTCGAAAAAGCGGACGTCCGGGTGCTCCCGGGAGAGGCGGAGCGAGATCGGGTCGAGGCCGGCCCCCAGGAGGACCACCTGCTCCGCGCCGGCCGCCAGCGCCTGCCGCACCGCTTCGTCCACGTAGCGCTTCCGGAGCAGAAGGTACAGCGGCCCGCCCGGGGTGCTCCGCTCCGTGAGCCGGTAGATGAGGCGCCGCGTCGGCCCCCAGCTCCAGAGGCCTAGAAGCACCCGCGCGGCCCGGGAGTGCGCCTGCACGAACCAGCGGGAGTACGGCTCGTCCGGGTCCACCAGGATTCTCCGGAGGAGCGGATCCCGGGCGGCCGCGACGTTATTTCCGGCGATGCGGAGCGCCGTCTGGCTGGGTTGATCGGATCTCATCGGGATAGACGGAGCGGGATGCGTCCGCGAGAGCGGTGCGCGCGGGCCGGAGCCGGGATTGCCGAAAAAAACGGTCGGCGGACATCAAGCGCTCCGCCCGACCGCTCCTCCGCTCTTCCCCGAAGCCGCGCGGACGTCCTTCATCCGCCGCTGCTCGCCGCGCGCCGGCTCTCCGCCGGGGAGCGCGCCCGTCAGCGGTTCACGGCCACCGTGGTCGGCGTCGGCGGGCGCTCACCGCCCATCGCGTCGTAGACCACCCGGGAGACCGCGCGGCAAAAGCGCTCGCCGGAGGCATCGCTCCTCTGACCGGAGAGGAGGATGCACAGCGCGTACCGGCCCGCCGGCGTGTGGATGATGCCGGCATCGTGGAGAGCATTCCCGAGGGTGCCGGTCTTGTTGCCCACCAGCACGTCCGGCCGATTCGGCAGTCCCGCCGGAATCCGGTGGCGCTTCTTCTGCCGGAGCAGGATTCGCCACATCTCCTCGTCCGCCGCCGTGGTCACCAGCTTGCGCTGGTCCAGCGAGACCAGCAGCTTCCCCATCTCGCGTGCGGTGCAGGTGTTGGTGCCGCCCCGGCCCCGGTGGTTCAGGATCGCGTGGCGCACCTGCAGCGTGCGCCAGCCATGCTGCTCGCAGAAGCGGGTCACCACCTCCGGCCCGCCCACCAGATCGATCAGCCGGTCCGTGGAGGCATTGTCCGAGACGGTGATCATCTGCTCCATCCAGGTGCGCGCCACACGCGTTTTGCGCTCCGGATGCTGGCGCCAGAGGTCGTAGGTGGTAGCCATCACCGGCACCTTGATGAGGCTGGCCGCGAGGAAGGGACGTCCGGCGTTGGCGCCCGCGCTCCGACCGCTCGCCACGTCTTCCACGTACACCGCCGCGGCCCTGGCGGGCGCGTGGTGGACCAGCTCCCGGAGCCGGTGCGAGAGGCTCTCCATCCGCTGCTGGTCCGCGGAGAGCGCCTCCGGTATGACGGAGCGCTCGCGGGCACCCGCATGCCGGCGCGCGCGCGCCGGGAGCAGCTCCCCGCCCCGCGCCGCCAGCGCTTTCCGCCCCCGAAGGAGGGCGCTTCCGGCCAGTACCGCGATCACCAGCGCGGCCACGAGCCACCACCGCAGGCCGGCCCGGCCCGCGGAAAACCAGATGTATCGACGCCGGGAGACGCGCTGCATGTCCGGAACCCCTCGTACGGACGGTGGCCAAAGCGTGGACGTAGCTGCCGGGTGGCTCACTCCTGCACAACCAGACGACAGCCAGGGGAAACGGTGGGCGGTAACGAGTATGTACCACCGCCGGGGGCCTTCCTACACGTCACTTGAGGGGTTTTTGTCTGCCTGATGAAGGGCCCGTGCGGCAAGCGAGCGTCTACGCTCGCCCTGGGCGCGCCGGAGCGCGCGAATCGTGCGAGCGCCGGCGGGGGCCCGACGGCCGCCGTCTAACAGGGTATCCTCACGCGCGGGCGTGGGTCGCGGCTCCTGGGGCCTGGTTGCGAAGCCGTGGTTCTAGACCTCCACGCGCGGGCGCGGGACGCGGTACGTCCCTGTTCGACCGGGGACGCCCTCTCGGCTCGAGAGCGCAGGGAAGCGGTCACTCCTTGCGGGCGTCCGCCGTCACGCGTCCCCAGTCCTCGGCCAGGACGGAATCGAGCACGGGGTCCGGCGCCATGGGCGAGACGAGGGTCTCGGCCGGTCCGGCCGGCTCCACGTACGGGGAGCGCTCACCCGGAGGCTGGCTCACCGGTGCGGGCGCGCAGCGGCCCCGGATCGTTTCTCCGTTTTCGCCCATCTCATGCTCGCCCAGCGTCCGGTTCTCATCTGCGGTGGACATGGCTGCTCCCGAGGACCGCGGGTCCTGCCCGGCGGCCGCTCCGCGGCGGCGTCAGATAGAATTCCCCAGGCCCGCGGGCAGACAAAACCTGGCGGGCCGATCCCTCTCCCGGCCGACCATACCGCCTTACTCCGGACCGCAACCGTGACCGGCCCCCGCCGCTGCGTGAAGAAGGGCCCGCCCCGGCCGATCCCCGCCGCCCCGCCCGTGGTGGAGGTGCTGCCGCGCGCCGACTCCGCCGCCTTCATCCCGCCTCCCGAGCTGGCGATCATCGGGGAGCGCTTCGCGGCGGGCGACTACCGCGGCTGCGTGGAGCCCCTCGAGGTCCTCTTCTTCGCGCGGCGGAACACGCTGCACCAGGGCGTGCTGCAGTACGTGGTCGGGCTCCTCCAGCTCCGCGGCGGGCTGGTGCGGACCCCCCGCCGGCTGTTCCGGCAGGCGCTGGAGTTGCTCGCTCCCTATGCGGAGCGCCGGGAAGGGTTCGATCTCCAGGCCCTCCGCGCGCACGCGGAGGGCCTGCTCTCCCGCCTGCCGGAAGACCTCGGCCAGACGACACCGGAAGCCGCCGCGGCCTGGTGGAGCGCGCCGCCGCCGCTCTGTCCCCACCCGCTGGAGACGGAGGGGACTGAAGCGGCCGGTCACCCGCCCCCTCCCGGCGCGAGCGCGGGCTAGGCATAGCGCCGGAAGGATCGGGGTAAGAGGGGGCGGCGGTGGCGTTGGTGTGCCACCGGAGGAGAAGAGAATGAGGAAGCTCACGAGCCTCGTTTCGGCCCTGATCATAGCGGCAGGTGTGGCGCTGACCGCCTCTCCGGCGCACGCGCGGCGCCCCATCCGGGACCGGCTCTACCGGGAGCGAGCGCGCATCCAGGAAGGTGTGGATAGCGGGGAGCTGAGTCCGCGGCAGGCCGACCGTCTCGAGCGACAGTTGGACCGCAACGCCTACCACTTCCGCCGCGCTCACCACCGCGGCCACTGGGGCGACAACACGCGGGATACCATTCAGGACAACCTGGACCGCATCAGCGGCCGGATCCGGAATGACCGCAGCAATGCCCGCCGCCGGGGCTACGGCTATTACCGCGGCTACGGGCGGGACTACCACCCGTACTGGCGATACTAACTGATCTCCCGCGCGGCCGCGGCGAGCGGAAGCGTGGCTAAACCGGAGACCCGAGCGGATGGGTCGCGCAACAGCCCATCCGCTTGTTCGTGCGCCCCGGCGGCCGGCCCATGGAGCCGCCGCGCCGAAGCCGGGATGACCGCGGAAGGAATGTTGCGGGCGGAGGCGTGACGTGAAGAATCATGCCCACCACTCCCGACCCGAGCCTGCTGGACCGCGCCGCGCCCCTGGACGCCGCCGCGCGGAACGCCTTCTACCGTGACCAGGGCTTCCTGCTGGTCCGCGGGGTCCTGCCGCGTGCGGAGTGCGCCCGCCTGCGGGACGAGCTCCACGGTCTGGCCGCGCGGCTGGCGCGGAAGCGAGACCTCAACGCTACCTGGCGCGGAAGCTGGCTCAAGCCGGAGGAGCGGGCCCGGGTAGAGATCCTCCACTGCCATGACGTGCAGTTCCACCTCGGCTCCTTCAGCCGGCTGCTCGTCGATCCGCGGCTGCTGGACCCGGTGGAGCACGTCCTGGGCCCGAACATCCAGCTCCACCACACGAAGATGTTCATCAAGCCGCCGGAAAAGGGATCACCCTTTCCGATGCACCAGGACTACAGCTATTTCCCGCACCGGAGCCACAGCATGCTCGCCGCGGTGCTTCACTTTGACGATGCCCCGCTGCAAAAGGGCTGCATCCGGGTCTACCCCGGCAGCCACCGGCAGGGTCCGCTGCCGCAGGAGACGGACGGCAACTTCTACCTCTCCCAGGAAGATTGGCCGCTGGAACGCGCCCTTGCCGTGCCCTGCCATGCTGGCGACCTCCTCCTCTTCAACTACCTGACGGTCCACGGCTCCGGCGTCAACGAGAGTCCCGAGGCGCGTACCACCTGCCTTTTCCAGTTCCGGGATCCCGCCGATCCACCGACGGAGGAACGGCACCTCTCGCGAGGCCAGGGCATGATCCTCCGCGGGATTGATCCAAACGACTGAGCACGCGGGCGGTGGAGCAGGGAGGGGGGCCCGGTCCGCTTCCGGCGCGAACGGGTGGGCTGACGCGCCGTGGGTGCCGGTCCGGACGACGGGTGCCGCGCGGCCCGCTCGAGCTTCAACCCAGCGGGAGCGGGCGCATGGCCTGGTACGCGGACCTCACCCCCTGTGACTACTTCGGCGCGCAGCTCCAGGAGGTGCTCCTGGCGGTCGGCTGGCTGGAGCGAGGGCACGCCTTCCCCACCGGGTCCCTGCCGGAGCCGTTCTTCCGCCCCCTCGGCGCCCTGCTGGATGATCCCTGTGGAGCCCGGTGCTGTTCCGCGGGGCTCATCCCTGCACGCACTGCCCGCGCTGGCTCCCGCGGCCCGGGCCGGCCGGCGGCGGCTGCCACGTGGCGCCGCGCTCCTGGCTGAACCTGTTCCTTCCCGGCCGGGAGGGGGTGTACGTGGCGCCGGAGGGCATCGTGCACCACATCCGGACGCACCGCTACCGGCCGCCGGCCCCTTTCCTGGAAGCGGTGCTCCGGTGCCACGCCACGGGCTCACCGGCTTACCTGGAGGCGATCCGGGCCGGCGGTCGCGCCCGCTCGGCGTGTCCAGCCGTCACCGGCTTTAGAAGCGCGCCCGAGCTTCGGCGCCGACAAATGCACTGCCGTTCTGGAGCTCGCCCTTCAGGGAGATGGCCCGCGCGGGGTTGTACCAGAGGCCGACGTTCAGGTGGCGCGCGTCATACTCCGTCACCAGGCTGAAGTGGGCCGGGAGGTCGGCGCGCGCCCCCGCCAGGATCCCGCCGAAGCGGCCGCTCCCCGCGCCCAGGGTGAGCTGCAGGCGCCGGATCGGACGCGGGACGAAGAATTGTCCCTGCTTGAGCGACTTGGTCAGAACAAAGAACGCCCGCCGGCCGAGCGGCGAGCTGTCGGAAATGTCCCAGAGACCGAGGGCGATTCCGGGGGTCACCACCCCGTCCGGCAGGAGCTGGAACATCCCGCCCACCTCCACGTTGTGACTCCCGTGGAAGTTGTTGTAGTAGCGCGCCATCAGCTCGTACGCCGTGCCCACCGGCGCGAAGAGTGTCGCATACCCCTCGTCGTGACCGGATGCCCGGTGGATATACTCCAGCTCCGGGCCCGAGACGCGGTCAGCCGTGGGGATCTGGATCAGCTCGTCCGCCTTCGCGCCGGAGCCGGACAGCAGTGCCACGCCGAGGAGCACGAGGCCGAGGAGCGCCCCTCCCGGTGCACGGAATCCCCGCCGGCCGAGGCGCGGGCGCCCGGGGCGCGGGGCGCGCGCATCCGACATCTGACCTCGAGCCATAGACATCGCCACCTCCGGCCTCGACCGCCGCTCATCGCCCGCTGGAGATCACTCCTCGGCCCCGGCCAGGGTGGGCTGCAACCCGGCGCGCTGCCGCTCCACGAAGCGGCCCATCCGGACCACCGCCTCGCGGATCTGGTCCAGGCTGGCGGCGTAGGAGCAGCGGACGTGCCCCTCGCCGCCTTCGCCGAACGCGGTGCCGGGCACCACGGCGACCCGCTCCTCATGGAGCAGCCGCTCCGCGAACTCCTCGCTGCTCAGTCCGGTTCCCCGGATGCTGGGAAAGACGTAGAACGCCCCCTCCGGCATCAGCGTCTCGAGCCCGATCTCGTTGAGGCCGCGGACGAAGAACTTCCGGCGCTCGCCGTACTGAGCCACCATCTCCCGCATGTCC
>CAYQDT010000218.1:0-6400 GCA_964416225.1 uncultured bacterium | reverse complement strand
GAGGTGGATGCGGTGATGCGCCGGCTGCGCGAGGCCCGCACGCCCGCCGAGGGCCAGTTCGAGCTGGCGCGCGTCCACCTGCAGTACGGACACTCCGCGGAAGCCGCCGAGGCGCTGCGAGCGGGATTGGCCACAGACCCCACGAACGCCTGGGCGAACCAGAAGCTGGAGCGCCTCCAGCGGACCCCGGGCGAGGCACGGAACCCGTGAAACAGAACTTCCGGCCGGTACGGTTGCCCACCCCCGGGCCGCAGAACCGCCTCTCCGTCCTGGCGCTGCTGCTGGCGGCGGGGGCCGTCGCCGGCTGCCAGCGCCCGCCGCTCGCCACGCCCGGCCCCGCGGGAGGCGCCGCGCTCCCCTCCACGGCCGCCCCGGGCGTCTCCTCTCCGATCCGGTTCCGGGAGGTGACCGCGGAGGCGGGTCTCCACGCGGTGACCCTGCCCGAAGACCCGGCCCGCATCACCATCGTGCAGATCTCCTCCGGGGGCGGCGCGTTCCTGGACTATGACGGCGACGGAAAGCTGGACCTGCTCATCATCGGGCGAGAGCGTCCGACCCTCTATCACAACGACGGCAACGGCCATTTTACGGACGTAACGGCCCAGGCCGGCCTGGACGTAGCCGGGACCTGGATGGGCTGCGCGACAGGCGATTACGACAACGACGGCCGGACCGATCTGGTGCTGACCGGCTACCACTGCCTGCGCCTGTTTCACAACGAAGGCGGGCGATTCGTGGACCGGACCGCCGAAAGCGGGCTCGTTGCGGATCGGTGGTACACCAGCGCCGGCTTCGCGGACGTGAACAACGATGGGAAGCTGGACCTGTACGTCGGCGCCTACGTGGACTTCGGCCCGGACAAGCCGCAGTACTGTCCCGCCGGCATCGACCCCACGGGGAAGCAGGTGATGGCGCCCTGCGGTCCGGAGCCGTACGCGGCCATGCGCGGCCGGCTCTACCTCAACGAGGGGAAGGGCCACTTCCGGGACGTCACCCGGCAGGCCGGCCTCGAGAGCGCGACCGGAAAAACGCTCGGCGTGGCCTTCGGCGACTACGATGGGGACGGAAAGGCGGACCTCTACCTGGCAAACGATCGGGTGGCCGGCGACCTCTTCCACAACGAAACGCTCCGGGGCGGCCTTCCCCGCTTCCGGAGCGTCGGCGTCACCTCCGGAACCGCCTTCAGCCAGGAGGGGAACGTCCAGGGCGGAATGGGCGTGGCGTGGGGAGACGCCAATAACGACGGCAGGCAAGACCTGGCGGTCGGCACCTATCAGAATGAAGCTAAGTGCCTCTATCTGAATGAAGGGAACGGCCTGTTCCGGGAGGCGAGCACGCTCTCCGGTCTGGCGCCGGCCCGCCCCTATGTGGCGTTCGGCACCGGGTTTTTCGACGCGGACAACGACGGCTGGCTGGATCTCTTCCTGGCCAACGGCCACGTGCTGGGCCCGGTGGAACGGATCGATCCCCGCCTCTCCTATCCACAGCCGCTGCAGGTTTTCCATAACCGCGGCGGCGGGTCTTACGAGGACGTCTCCGCGGGCGCCGGCGCGATCTTCGGACAGAGGCTGGTCGGCCGGGCAGTGGCATTCGGCGATTATGACAACGACGGCCGCTGCGACGTGCTCGTGGTGGATGTCCAGGGCCGTCCGTACCTGCTCCACAACGAGTCGCAGACGGGAAACCACTGGCTCCGCGTACGCCTGGAGGGGAGCGCGAGCAACCGGGACGGGATCGGCGCCCGCGTGACCGTCCGGGCCGGGGCGCGAGACCGGATGCGTGAGGCGACGACGGGCGGCAGCTATCTCGCGGCGCATGACCCCCGCCTGCTGTTCGGCCTCGGCGCCGCGACCTCCGTCGACTCCGTGTCGGTTCGCTGGCCCAGTGGAAAGTCGACCCGGATCTCCGCGCAGCCGGCGGATCGGGAAATCGTGGTGCGTGAGGAGAGCCGACGATGAAAAGCAGCGTGGAACATCCCGCCGAACCCACGAGCGCTCCGCGCCCCGGCGCCTCCCCCTTTCGCCCGGCGCTCCTGGCGCTGGCGGTGATCGGCGTCCTCGGGATTGCGGCCTGGTACTTCTTATGGCAGCGGCCCGAGGAGCAGCGCCGGGCCGCCTACCTCCACGCGGCGCGGGGGAAAGAGCAGGCCGACCAGGGCGACCTGCCGGGGGCGCTCCACGAGTACGAAACGGCTACCCGGCTCGACCCCTCCAACCCGAGTGCCTGGTATCTCCTGGGTACGGCGCAGCGCCAGCAGAACGCGAGCCAGGGACTGCCCGCCCTGGAGCGGGCGGCGCGCCTGGGGCCGCTGCAGGAAAAGATCCAGCGGGATTACGGCTCCGCGCTGCTGGACGGGGGAAAGGTCGACGCGGCGCGCGCGGCGCTCTCCAGCGCCACCCGACTGGACCCGACGGATGTCGACGCGCGGAAAGAGCTGGCCCGCGCCTACCTCCAGCGGGTCTCGAGCCCGCACGACCTGGATCAGGCCGTGTCCGAGCTGCAGACGGTCCTCCGGCTGCAGCCCGGCGACGTGGACGCGCGGTTCCGCCTGGGACGCGCGCTGTACCAGGCAAATCGCCTGGACGAGGCGCGCCGGGAGCTCGACCAGTGCCTCACGCTGCTGGCCGAAGGGGCGCGCAGCTCCGCCGACCCGATGGACGGACGCACGCGCAGTTCCGCCATCTGGTTCACCCTGGTGAAGGGCACCCACAGCTTCCTCGGCCAGATCGCGGACCGCACGGGGCATCCGGAGGAGGCGAAGCGCCACCGGGAGCTGTTCCACCGGATGGCGAGCTACGTCGAGCAGACGGACCGGCCGTTCGAGGCCCTGAGGCGGAATCCGCGCGACCCGCAGACGCTCGTCCAGTTGGACCAGGTGTACGCGCGGTTCGGATTCCCCAAGGGGGGCCCCAACGGAGCGATCGCGGCGCGAACCTGGATCCCGCGATGATCCCCGGCGGATCGCCAGCGCGGGCGAAGCGACCGCGTTTCCGGCGGCTGCTCTGGCTCCTTCCGGCGTCCCTGGCGCTTGCGGCGGGATCCGCGCTGTTGGGCGGCAAAACGCGACCCCGGGCGCCGGCGGACTACCCCGTGCCCTTCGTGGACGTGGCGGCGAAGGTGGGGATCGACTTCCGCACCGGCCACTCGAACCGCCTGCTCAACATTCTCGAGACAGCCGGCAGCGGCTGTGCCTTTCTGGACTACGACCGGGACGGCTACCTCGACCTGCTCTTCGTGGCGAAGGATCAGTGCCGCCTCTTCCATAACACCGGCCGCGGCACCTTCGAAGACGTAACTGCGGCGATGGGGCTGGCGCAAGCGGGACACTGGATCGGCTGCGCGGTGGGCGACTACGACAACGACGGGTATCCGGACCTCTTTCTAAACGGCTACGGCTGCGTCCGGCTGCTGCACAATGAGCACGGGAAGGGCTTCACGGACGTGACCGAGCCGGCGGGCCTCTCCTCGCTCGCCACCGCCGAGGGCGGCATGCCGGCGTTCGGCGTCAGCGCCGCGTGGGTGGACGTGGACGGCGACGGCTGGCTCGACCTGTACGTGGCCCGGTACGTCGCTTTCAAGCGGGGAATGAAGGAGTTTTGCCGCTCGCACTCCGGCTACCTGCAGACCTGCGGGCCGAAGGAATACGCGGGTCAGCGGGGCGTCCTCCTCCGGAACCTCGGCGGCCGGCGGTTCGTGGACGTGACCCGGTTGATGGGCGCGGACCGGGTGCATGGCAAGGCGTGGGGCGTCACCTGCTTCGACTACAACGGCGACGGCTGGCCGGACCTGTACATTGCGAATGACGAGCAACCCGGGGACCTGCTCGAAAACCTGCACGGTCACGGCTTCAAGAACGTGGCGCTGGAGGCCGGAGCTGCCTTCGACTCGGACGGCCGGCCGCACGGGGCCATGGGGGTCGACGCGGGGGATTTCAATGGTGACGGACGGATGGGCCTGGTGGTCACCACGTTCGTGAACGAGCCCAACAGCCTCTACCGCAACAACGATCAGCGGACCTTCACGGACGTGGGCGTGCCGGCCGGAATTGGGGTACCCACGGCTCCGAGGGTTGGTTGGGGAACGAAGTTCTTCGACTACGACAACGACGGCTGGCTTGACCTGCTGTTCATCAACGGCCACGCCACCGACTCCAGCCTGCACCCGGATGCCCGCTCCGACATGGCGCAGCCGGCCCAGCTCTTCCGGAACCGGGGCGGCTCCTTCGTCCCGGTGCCACTGGGTGCCGCGGGCGCGCCGATCGTCGGGCGCGGAGCCGCCTTCGGCGACTACGACAATGACGGCTTTCCGGACGTGGCCGTAGTGGACATGGAAGGCCGGGCACAGCTCCTCCACAACGAGGAAGGAGCCCGCCCGGGGCATGCTCACTGGCTCGGCCTGTCGCTGGTCGGCAGCCGCTCCAACCGCCTCGGTCTCGGCGCCCGGGTCACCCTCCGCGGCGGCGGACGAACGCAAACCGCCGAGGCGCAGACGTGCGGGAGCGTCTTCTCCGCCAGCGACCCTCGCGTGCGATTCGGGCTCGGGCAGAGCCGCGACGTGGAGGAGGTCGTGGTCCGGTGGCCGAGCGGCGTGACGGATCGCCTGGCCCGGCCCCCCGTGGACCGCTACCTGGAGCTCCGCGAGGGCCAGACCGGCGGACCGGCAAAGGCGGCCCGGTGACCGGAGGGATGCGCCGCCGGGAGATCCGGCCCTTCCCGCCCCGATTCGCTCACCGGCCGCCCCGCACTGCGTGAGCGCGTGATCCACCGGCACCCGCCTCAATCGTCCTCCAGCGGGCGAGCCGCGCCGAAGTCCTCCAGGAAGTTCGTCTCAGCGATGAACGGGGTGATCCCCGAGGCGCCGGCGCGAACCAGGATGATCGGGCGCTCGGCTCCGGCCGGGGGCGGTCCCACGTTGAAGCGGGCGTCCAGATTGCCGCCCGCGTCCAGATGCATCGGAGGGCTGTCCCGGAAGACCACCGGCGCGCCGGGGTTCGGCACCATCCAGGTGACTGTGATCCGGACCGTCGATACCGGATTGGTCCCCACGGCGGCGGGCGCCACCGTGCCTCCCGCGGCCGTCACCCCGCTCGCGAGGACGAGACCCCGGATACGGACCGCCGCGTCGCCATTCGGCGCCAGCAGCGCCCACGAGGGCCCGGCGACCCACGGGGCGCCTCCGGATGGAAAGCCGCGGACGGTGACCAGCGGCTGCGAGCCGAAGACCCGGCTTCGGAACTGGCCATGCTCCTCGCTCGCGCGCAGCCGGGCGACGGCTGCCGCACCAAACATCAAGACTCCGAGGGTGAGCGCGATCCTTCGTTTCATAGACCTGGGCTCCTGCGACCGATAGCAGCCTGCTCCGTGGAGCACGCTGGGCTGGACAAGGCGTGCAGCCGTCTATCCTGTCGCATCCGGAGACACAAAGGTTGGCCTCCTCGCTCCCGCCCCGAGCATGGCGCGCGGCGCCGCCGATACCGGAGCGCAGCGAAGACCGCCCGGCTCCGGGCGGTCTTCGTGACGTCCAACGAGGCGGGGCGGTGAGTCATCGGCGCGGAAGCGGCCGGGCCTCCGGAGCTAGCACTCCACGGACGGGAGTGGCGGCGGCCGGCACCCCACCGGGCGCACCGGGCGGCGGGAATCATCCCGCCGCGGGCTCCCTCGAGAACGGTACCGCCCTGTCCGGCTAGAAGTGCGGCCGGAAAGGGGTGTGAAGCGGAAGCGGAGCGAGAAATGAGGAGCTTAGGAGGGCCGGCAGGCTCGAATTGCAGATCTTTCGTGCCTGGCGGGCCGGGTACCCACCGCAAGGTGGGTGGAACAGATCCTCGTTTCGCAGCCCGCTGCACGCCGCATGCCTTTTTCGGCCGTGCTTCTAGGGACCGGACCGGGCGGCTCAGGCGAGGACCGGCAGCGGGATCCCGGTTGGAGCCAGCGGCTCTCCGAAGATTCCCCACTGGGCGGCGCGGGTAGCGCGCACCTGGACGGTGCGGCCGATCAGGCCGGGATGGCCCGGAAGGTGGCAGGTCTTGTTCTCCCGGGTGTACCCGGTGAAGAGGCCCTCCCCCTGCTCACTGGGCCCCTCGACCAGGACCTCGAAGGTGGCGCCCAGCCGCTCCTCGTTTTTCTCCTGGCTGATCCGGTTCTGCGCGGCGATCAGGCGGTTCAGGCGGTCGATCTTCTCGGCGTGCGGTACCTCGTTCTCCCATCCGTAGGCCGGGGTACCGGGCCGCGGGCTGTAGGCGAAGGTGTAGGCGCCGTCGAACCGGACCTCTTCCACCAGCGACAGCGTCTCCGCGAACTGCTCCGCCGTCTCACCGGGGAAGCCCACGATGATGTCCGTGGTGATGGCGCAGTGCGGCATCGCCTCCCGGATGCGCGCCACGCGATCCAGGTAGCGCGCCCGG
>CAYQDT010000217.1:1835-6420 GCA_964416225.1 uncultured bacterium | reverse complement strand
CGGTACCGGTCGATAACCAGGTTGGTCGCGATCCGGTACAGCCAGGTGTCTACCGCCGCGTCACGCCGGAAGGCGTGCATCGACTGATAGGCGCGGATGAAGACCTCCTGCGTGATGTCTTCCGCGTCCGGACTGTCGTTGGTCAGCCGGCAGACGTAGCTGAAAATCCGGTTCTTATACTCTTGAACCAGGCCTTCGAAGGTCCGCTCCAGGCTGATCGCGCCGTGATCGATGGTCAAGGAAGGTGCACTCGCCATCCACTCTTACCCGTCTCTCGAAACCGTGTGACAAGTCCCGGCATCCGCGAGCAGCGGCGAATGTCGCTCTCCGGTCCACCGCGCCTTCTGACGCGGGGTTCAGGGTTGCTGAGTTCAGAGACGGTGAGGTGGGAGAAAGGGTTCACTCGAAAAACCCGAAAACCGGGTGCCTGCTCCCGTCGGTGGCGGCAAACTGCGGCCGGAATGCCGAGTGAGGAGGTCAACACTGATCATCGCGCCCCGGCACCCGTACTGGAGTCAAGATTTCGTTCAGATGACCGCCGCCCGCACGGCTCGCGGCGGGACGCCAGAAACGGGCGCAGCCCGGCTCGGAGAGCCGGGCTGCGCGGCCGAGCACCGGGTTGGCGGTCAGCGGGTAACCGGCACGATCGCGTCGTTGCGCGTGGTGACCGCCCTGGCCACGTAGGCGCTGGTGGCGTCGATTGCGATGGGGCCGCTGGTCGAAGCCGGGAGAAGCCCCTGCGCCAGCACGGCCAGGGAACTGCCGCCGGAGTTCGGAAGGCGGAGCAGGCTGGTCTGGCTCTTGGCCCAGTAAAGGGAGGAGCCGTCCGTGGTCAGACCCGTACCCGCGGTTCCGGCATAGACGGTGACCGGATTGCCGCCGCTGATCGGATAGCACAGGATCTTGTCCAGGCCGCCCCGGTTCGACCAGACGAAAAGGTTCTGGCCGTCGGAGGTGCCGCTCTGGGAGAGGTCGGAATCGATTTCCAGGTAGGTCTGGAGCGTGGTATAGCTGTTCACGGCCGCGCTCGGATCCACCCGGAGCACCCGGGTGTCGCTCTGATCCGAGACACCGCGGAAGTAGAAGTAGTGGTCGTCCGCTGCGGCGATGTAGTAGCGGGCGGCCTGGAAGCCGCCATGGATGACCGGCGACCAGACGCGCGCCTCCGTATCGTAGGCCGCCGCCAGGGTATTGGGCGGAAGGTTCAGCTTTTGCGCGGCCCGGAGTGCCACCACCACGTATTTCCCACAGAGGTTCCACCCGCTCGCGGACATCGTCTGCGTGCTGATGTCCTCGGCGAGGATCTGGGTCGCCGGCCCGCCGGCTTTCGGCACTTCATAGATGCTCCAATGCTCCAGCAGCCCAAGCGCCTGGCGGCTGACGTACAGCCGGTCGTCCATCTGCCGCAGGTGGACGAAGGCCTCGCTCACCCCCCGGCTATCGTGCGCCGGCTGCGTGAGCAGGTCATAGATCGGGCCTCCGGCTTTCGGCGTCTTACGAACCCGCGTCACCCGGGAATCGGTCTCGGTCCAGTACACGGAGGTTTCGTCCGCCACAATCCCGTTGATCTGCACGGCTCCGGTCACGGCGGTGTAGGCCTGGCCGGTGGCCGGCACCACGGTCACCAGCGTGCGCGCCGACTTCCCGCCGGCGTGTGCGGTGACCGTGGCAAACCCCTGCGCGCGGGCCGTGGCGGCGCCGCTGGCGGAGAGGGACAGGACGGTGGTGGGCACGCTGCTCCACGTAAAGCGCGCCGCAATCGGCTGTCCCTGCTTGTTGAAGGCCTGCGCGGCAAAGGTGAGGGTATCGCCGGGCTTGAGGGTCGCGCCGGACGGCGTGAGCTGAATCGTGGCGACGGAATTAGAGACCGCCCTTGCCTGCGGCAGCACCTGTGCCGACGCGACCACCGGGGCCATCGCGCCCAGCAAGATTGCGGTCAAAAACGGACGTATCATAGTGCTCCTTGGACGCTCCGCGTGGACACGCTCCACGGACGCGCCCGCATCCCGCGCGGGTGGAATAGAGGAAGGCGTCGCAGCGGCCCGCTCCGGGTCAGGTAAATCGTCGGCGGTCTGGACGGAAGAGCGGCGCGCCGCCGGGGGTGGAAGCGCGGGAGGGCAGCGCGCGCCGACGCGCCGGATACGCTCCGCAGGCGAAGGGGCTTCCCGGTGGTGGAGGGATCGCCGCTCTGGAGAGGTTTCAGCCGCGCCCGCGGGCCGCTCATGCGGTGGTCAGGGCAGGCAGATCTTCCCCTGGATCACCGGCCGCCGTGCCCCGGTGGCACTCGGCAGGTTGGACGGTTTGCCGCGAAGCGTCTCCCAGCCGAGTACCGTGAAGCCGATGGCTTCCTTGGCCTCGCTGTTGATTCCCACCTCCTCGTGGGTGAGAACCTTCGCGGGCCGGACGGCGTGCTCCAGCCGCCTCACCAGCTCCGGATTTCGCGCTCCCCCTCCCGCGACGATCACCTCGTCAATGGGACCCAGCCAGCGCCGGTAGGCTTCCGCGATGGTCTCCACCGTCAACTGCGTCAGCGTGGATACCAGAAGTGACCCGCGGTAGCCCTGCTCCCAGAGCTCTCGCACCCGAGAGGCGGAAAAAAGCTCGCGGCCGGTGCTTTTCGGCGGCGCCTCCTGGAAATACGGATCCGCGAGCAGCAGCTTGAGCAGGTCGCGGTCCACCGGCGCGGCGGCCGCCAGCCGGCCGTTGAGATCACACGGGTGGGCGCCATTGGTTGCCATCGCGGCGGCGGCGTCGATCCAGACGTTTCCAGGTCCCGTATCGAAGGCAATCACCTCTTCCTCGGTCCCGCCCGCGCGTAGGTAGGTGACGTTCCCAATCCCGCCGATGTTCTGGACCGCCCGGTTTTTGCGCGGGTCGGAGAGAAGCAGGAAATCGAAGTGCGGAATGAGCGGCGCGCCCTGCCCGCCGGCCGCCATGTCCTGCTGGCGAAAGTCACTGATCACCGGCGCACCCAGGCGCTCC
This sequence comes from uncultured bacterium, assembly GCA_964416225.1. Taxonomy (GTDB): domain Bacteria; phylum Armatimonadota; class SYMT01; order SYMT01; family SYMT01; genus CAYQDT01. The sequence continues at coordinate 3,438 of CAYQDT010000217.1, read as the reverse complement.
GCGATGCGGGCCGCCTCGCCTACCTGGAGCGTGGAGCGCGTGCACAGCTCGCCGTCCGATGGGTTCGGCTGATGCCAGATGGTCTGCCCATGTGAGGCGGCGAAGTCCACGTCCTCCATGGAGACGCCGGCCTTCTGCAGCGCCGCCTGCGCTGCGGAGGCGAAGGCCTCGCCAACCGCGCAGTTCAACACGCAGAGGTCACGGGTGGTCGCCTCGTTCGCAAAGGCGCGCAGCAGGAGCCGGCGCAGAGGCTCCGGATACGGCACGGTCACGAACCCGAGCAGCGCCGCGGAGAATGACGGAGTGCGGCTGATGCGTACCACCGCCGCATCGACGCCATCCGCGGCGGTGCCGGACATGAGGCCCACGCCGATCATCGGCTGGCCGGAGCGGGCCCGGGCAAAAATGGCGAGCGGGTCTGACATGGCACGAGATCTCCGCGGGACTCGGTGCGCCGGAGCGGTCCTGCTTCCGGTCCGGCGCCAACCGGTCCGAAGGCCGCGCCGCGGGGAGCGCCACCGGGTGCAGCCACTCTCCCGCGGCGGAAACCGGTGCGTTGCGCCGGCGGTCCCGGCCGGCAGCCTTCGGACCGTGAACGCCCGCGGGGGGAAGCTCACAGCGTACGTGCTAGCTCCGCAACCCATCTTCCTCCGTGCCCGCGCCTCCGCCATCCGAACTGCGCGGAAAAGCCGTGCGCGGAGCCGCGGCGGTCCCGGTCACCCGCCGTGCCGCTGGAGCGGGACCGGAGCTACGGCTGGCGCGAGGGGACCGCCTTGCGGAGAACGCCGCCCGCGCTCTCCAGCAGCGCGCGCGCGGCGTCTCGCTCCAGGCCGGTGAGGCCCATCAGGATGGCGAGCTTAGTATCGCCTCCACTCGCTTCGAAGAGGCGCGCCGCCGTCTGCTCATCCACCTGCGCGGCGGTGCAAATCAGCCGGTGGGCGCGGCGGACCAGCTTTTCGTTGGTGGCGCGCAGGTCCACCATCAGATTTCCGTACGTCTTCCCGATCCGGACCATGGCCATGGTGGAGAGCATATTCAGGACCAGCTTCTGCGCCGTGCCGCTCTTCATCCGCGTGGAGCCGCTCACCGGCTCCGGCCCGACCACCGGCGCGATGATCACGTCGGCGCGGCGCTCCATCTCCGAGGGGCGGTTGGTGGTCACTCCGATGGTCGTCGCCCCCCGCCGGCGTCCCTCCTCCATCGCTCCGAGCACGTAGGGCGTCCGCCCACTGGCGGCGATGCCGCACACCACGTCGTTGGGGCCCACGTTCAGCTCCGACATCGCGCGGGCGCCCTCCACGGGATGATCTTCCGCTCCCTCGATGCTTCGGCGGAGCGCGCCGTCCCCGCCGGCAATCACCCCCACGACACGGTCCGGCGACATCCCGTACGTGGGCGGAATCTCCGAGGCATCCAGGCAGCCGAGCCGGCCGCTCGTCCCGGCGCCCACGTAAATCAGGCGCCCGCCGGCGCGGAGAGCGTGCTCGATCAACTCCACCCCCCGGGCAATCTGCGGGATCTCCTGCCCTACCGCTCCAGCCACCCCCTGGTCCTCCTCGTTGAGACGCCGCAGCGCGTCTTCCAGCGGAAGAAGGTCCAGCTC
>CAYQDT010000217.1:0-1825 GCA_964416225.1 uncultured bacterium | reverse complement strand
GAGGTCGGCGACGCCCTCGAGGGCGGTCTGAAGCACAAGATGTTCTCGGACATCAGCGAGAAGGGCGTCCGGGCCACGATCATCACCGACGCCGACAACAAGCAGATCACCGAGATCCGCGTCTTCCAGCGGAAGAAGGTCCAGCTCCGCCGTGCGAGGATTGGCTTGCTCCGTGGTCAGGTGGTCGAGGAAGTGCACTGGGTAAGGCCTTTCTTGCTACGGCCGGAGCGACTTGCTATAATTGCGCGGTTTAGCAGTCTAACCGAACGAGTGCTAAAAGGGGTCCGCGGCGTGCATCCATGCGCGGAGCACCCCGTTACCATAGCGCAAGCACGCGACGTTCGAGAAGGAGATTCGAAGTGCCGACCTACGTTTACGCATGCCAGCAGTGCGAGGACCGGACCGAGGTCTTCCAGCGCATGTCAGACGATCCCCTCTCCACGTGCGAGAAGTGCGGAGGCTCTCTGCGCCGGGTTCTCTTTCCGCCGGCGGTCGTCTACAAGGGCAGCGGCTTCTACACCACGGATTACAAAAACGGCGGTCGCTCCTCCGCCAATACCGGGTCCAGTTCCGAAAGCACCACGGACAGCGGTGCGAGCGGCAAGTCCGAAACGAAGTCCGAAACGAAGTCGGACGCGAAGTCGGACACCAAGTCGGAGACCAAGGCCGGGGCCTAGCCCGGCGGGGGGCTCCCGCCCTCCACGCGGAGCGGCGGGTGGAAGCGCCTCACGCCGCGGCGCGTCCGGCACCCGTCCTCCGCTCTCGTTTGCCCCTCAACGCGCCGGTGGTATAAAGGCGCAGTCGCCGAAACCCTACCGAGGACCTGCATGTCCGAACTCCGCTGGCACCCACTGCTTCGGGAATGGGTGATCACCGCTACCGAGCGCCAGGACCGGACGTTTCTGCCGCCGAAGGACTATTGCCCGCTCGATCCCCAGAGACCGGACGGCGTGCCGACAGAGATCCCGGCACCCGATTTCGAGATCGTCTCGTTCCAGAACAAGTTCCCGAGCCTCCGTCCGCATCCCCCCATCCCGGCGGTTCAGGGAACCGAGCTATATCCCGTGGCCCCCGCGGAGGGGGTATGCGAAGTGCTCGTTTACACTCCCGCGCACGAGGGTACGCTGGCGGACTGCTCGGTCGAGCGGATCGAAGAGCTGATCTACGTCTGGCGAGACCGCTATGTGGAGCTGGGCGCCCGCCCCGACGTCCAGTACGTCTATATCTTCGAGAATAAGGGCGAGGCAATCGGCGTCACCCTGAATCACCCGCACGGACAGCTCTACGCCTTCCCCTTTATCCCGCCGCGCCTGGAGCGCGAGCTGGAAGCGCAGGTGGAGCACCGCGAGAAGACCGGACGCTGCCTCCTCTGCGAAATCGTGGAGACGGAGCGGCGAGACGGGAGGCGCCTGGTGCTGGAGAGCGAGCATTTTTATGCTGGAATTCCGTTCTACGCGCGCTGGCCGTATGAAGTCCACATCTGGGCCCGCGGCCACCGGCCATCCCTCGCCGCGCTCTCTTCGGAGGAGATCCAGGACCTGGCCCGCGTGCTCCGGTGCGTCCTGAAGAAGTACGACGCGCTCTGGGATTTCTCGATGCCGTACATGATGGTGCTGAAGCAGCTTCCGACGGATGGCCGGGGGCCGGAAGCGGACCATTTCCGCATCGAGTTCTATCCGCCGCTGCGGACTCCCCAGAAGCTGAAGTACCTGGCCAGCGTGGAGTCGGGTGCCGGAACCTTCATCAACGACACGCTGGCGGAGGAGAAGGCGGCCGAGCTTCGGAATGCGCAGCCCCGGGAATAGGTGTTGGGTGTTCCGCACCG
>CAYQDT010000216.1:4493-6424 GCA_964416225.1 uncultured bacterium | reverse complement strand
GCGCTCCGTGCGGCGATCGAGCTCCACGGGTGGGCAGACCTGGTCGAGCCGGTCGCACGTCTCCTCACAGAGGAGCAAGCCACCCTTGTCGGGCCGGAGCCAGCGTGCCGAGAGGGCTTGAAGAAGCGGCTCCTCCTCCGCGAGGAGGGGCTCCCCTTCCTCCGCGTCCGGTTCGTGATGCAGGTCATCGGAGGCACTCATGGGCGTTCCTTCCCGCCGTCTTCCAGCGCTCGAAGCTCCGGGTACTCCCGCGCGATCTGAAGGAAGCGGCTTCGCGCCCGCTTCAGATATTGTGCGATCTGCTTACGGGAGATCCCGGTGGCGTCCGCAATCTCGCCGCGGTGACACGCCCCCACGTGCTCCATCTCCAGCAGGATCCGGTAGCGGGGATCGTCCCGCTCCAGCCGCAGCAGCACCGCCTCGATGGCGCGCTGGACGGCCTCCTCACACGGGTCTTGCTCGGCATCCGGGACGGCGGCCGCGAGTTCCTCGGACAGCGGGAGCGGCGCGTGAAGCGGATTCTCCGGATGGTCCTGCGCCAGCTCATCGAGGGCCGTCCGCGTGGCGACCGTGTACAGCCACGCGCGCAGCGATCGGACGGGCGTCTGCTGGCGCGCCAGCCCGCCGTAGGCGCGGTACAGCGCGCGCCCCAGCAGGTCCTCGGCACGGTCCCGGTCCCCGTGACACATTCGGACCAGTAGTCCGAGCAGGCGCCGGCCATAGCGCCCATGCAGCGCGCGGAAGGCCTCGGGCCGCCGCGCCTGCTCGCGCATTCCCGCACAGATCTCGTCGTCCGCCCACTCCGGCATGGCAGCTCCGGACCACCCCTCCGGCTCCTCACCCGGATAGACGGCCGACGCTAACGGGATCGGGACGTGCGGACGGTGTGGATGACGCCGCGGCGTGAATGGGCGGAGGTGCGGCGGCCCGGGCGCGTGGCCGGCTCCGCCGGTCCCGGGCCTATACCGGCAGGTCAGGCGCCCATCCGCTCGACGATGCCCGTCAGGAACCCGGGCTCCGCGGCGGCCGTGAGCTTCTTCTCGACTTGAACGCAGGTGCCCTCGGGACTGGTGCTCAGCCAGACGTGATCACAGAGCTGGAGGAGCATCTTATACCCCATCCCGAGCGAAACCTTGGTCGAGAACCCGGGCAGGAGCAGCGCGGCCGGCAGGTCGTGCGCCCCGATCCCGCTGCCGCGGTCAACCACGCGGATCAACACGGCGTCCGTGGATCGAAAGATGAGGCAGCAGCCATCGACGGCGTGCTTCATCGCGTTCGTGATGAGCTCGCCGGCAGCGAGGATCAGGTCGTCCGCGCGCTCGTCCGTCATGCCGGCGGCCCGGGTGACCTCGCGGATCGCCGTGCGTGCGGCGGCGTATTCCGGCCCATTCCGGACCGGGAGCTCCCGTGCGAGCGTTCCGATCATGGGCATCTCCGCTCGATCCACGAGCTCCAGCTTGCCGAGCGTGACGGACCGGATTACCTCCCGGTAGAAACGCTTCTTTTCGGACTCCACCTGGAGTGCCCGCTGGTGTGCGGTTTCCAGTTGGTGGACCAGCGTGGAGAGCCGCGTGACCGTCTGCTGGAAGGTCTCGGCCAGCTCCTGCAGCTCGTCACCCGATCCGTGAACGGGAGTGGGGGCCTTCGACGCCAGGACCCGCGTCAGAAACTGCGGAAGGCTCCACCTGCGTCGTGCGCAAGATAACGCCATGGTTATTCTCCGCCCCGCTCGTGCCTGGTGATTCATCCCTTTTAATATGCCAGCTTTGGCGGGACTGCCGCATCTCCACCGATTATTCCCGGCCAGCCAATAGATGCCGGTGATGACCCGCCTGTGGTCACCCATCTCTGGAATACCCGTGCATCCTCCAGGTTATGTGCATTGTTCTACCCGGGTAGAGTGCAGGTAAGCAGGGGGTGCAACATGAGTC
>CAYQDT010000216.1:0-4483 GCA_964416225.1 uncultured bacterium | reverse complement strand
AGGCCCTGATCCTGTTTCTCGCTACCGTGCTCCCGTTCGCGCTGGGCGCGGCCGCGGTGGGGTTCGTGGTCGCACCCTCCTATCGAAAACTGGTGGCGCACGCGTCGGAGGTCGAGACGAGCTGCCTGGCGGAAGGCGTCGCGTGGAACCTCTCGCGGGCGGTGGATCGCCTCGAGCGGCTCGCGGCCTGGCGCGAAATTCGACAACTGGCGCTGCGGCGACCGCTGGACGCGGCGCAGGCGGCGGCGCTGGACGCGCGGTGGCTGGCCCTTTCACCGGAAGATGAGCAGGTGCGGGCCCTGGTGCAAAACAGCGTTGCGCGCGAGTTGGCGTGGTGGGAGGAGACGGACCCCGCGATCCTCTCCGTCGTCGAGACGGACGCCCGCGGGCGGATCATCGCGTCGGACCGGAAGCAGCCCCGCTACCGGGTGGCGGACGAACCGTGGTGGCGCGAGACGTATGGGGAGGGAGCCGGCCGGGTGACGGTCTCCGAGGTGCAGCAGGACCCTGTCTCCAAGGCCTGGGGCATCCGAATCGGGGTCCCGATCTTTAAGGACGGCGCGCCGTCGTCTCGAGCCGTCGGAGTGCTGACGGCTTTCATGGACGCTCGCCGCACCTTCGAAGACGTGCGGCGGGCCGCGGTATCGGAGAGCGGGCGGGCACTGCTGGTGGATGCGGTGGGACGGATCGTGGTCTCCTCCACGGGCGAGGAGCCGCTGCGCACCGCCCTGGAGCACCCCGGAGTCCAGCGGCTCTTCAGCAAGCCGGTTGGGACCTATGTGGCGAGCCAGGACGACAGTACCGATCTCTTCGCGTGGGCGCAGATTCCGTTTGGGCCGCATGTGGGGCTGACGACCGCCCAGACCCCCACGCTATTTGTCGTCACCCGCCGTAGCGCCGGGGAGGCGTACGGGACGCTCCGCACGGTCAATAATGGGATGCTGATCATCGGGTTGCTGACGATCGCCGCAGCCGTCCTGCTTGGCTACTGGCTGGCGGACGTCTGGGTGGTCCGCCAGGTCCGGCAGCTAGCGGAGGGGATGCGGGAGCTTTCCCGCGGCAATTTCGACCGGGCTTCTCTCATCGCGGAGCAGTTGACGCACCGGGACCGCGGTCCCGCGGCCCGGGACGCGGAAGACCCCGCCATCCCGCACTGACCGCCGTTGGGCAGCGGTATCCGTCCCGCCTCGCGGCCGTGCGGACGCCCGCGCACAGGTCCTTTCGAGCCCGCCGGGCAACGGGAGCGTGGAGGTGCCTATGTTGGACGAAGCGGCGGTCCGCCGGTTCCGCGAGTGCGGGTTTGTCGAGGGAGATCGGGTCTACACCGAAGCCGAGGCCGATCGCCTGCGCGACCGGCTGGACGCGGTGATGCGGGGGCAGTCGGCGGTGAAGCCGGAGTGTCTCCGAAACATGCTCGGCGACAGCGAGCGGGTGGTGATCCAGGTGGTGAACATCTGGGAGGCCGACCCGCTGTTCCGGGACCACCTGTACCAGCCGGCCGTCTGCGAGGCCGTCTCCCGCCTGATCGGACACCCCGTCCTGCGTGTCTGGCACGACCAGGTGCAGTATAAGCCGCCCCGTGTCGGCGGCCCGACGAACTGGCATCAGGATCATCCCTACTGGCCGATCATCCAGCCCGCCGACCTGGTCTCCGCCTGGGTAGCGCTGGAAGACGCGGACGAGGAAAACGGCTGCATGTGGATGGTCCCGGGAAGCCATCTCTGGGGCCCGCACCGGGGCGGCACCATCGGCACCGATCCCGATACCTTCGCACCCCTGCCGGATCGATCGCTCCTGCCCGCCGGCGTGGAGCCCGTTCCGGTACCGTGTCCCGTGCGGAAAGGCCACGTACTGTTCCACCACTGCCTGACGTGGCACGGCAGCCCGCCGAATCGCTCCGAGAGGGGGCGGCCCGCCATCGCCGTTCATTACATGCCCGGCTACACCCGGTATCAGCCCTCCGGCCGGACCCACCTCGTTGAGAAGCGGGTGGAAGTCCGGCCCGGTGAGTTGCTACGCGGAGCTCATTTCCCCACCGTCTGGGAGAGGGGTCCGGTTTCGCCACCGGCTGCTCGCTGACCGCCGGGCCAGCGCCGGTAAATCGTGGAGAGCGGCCGCGCATGCACGGAGGGGAACCGGGCGGGGGGTGAGAATTCTGCGGATGCTGCCGCGGGAGCCCGACAGCCTGGGGAGTAGAGCGGAGCCCCGAAGGCGGCGCCACGAGGAGACGAGCAAGTATGGCCACCCACCCATTCGCCATCGGAGTGTGCAGCTGGTCGCTGCAAGTGAAGAGTGTCCCGGAGCTGAGCCGGCTGCTGGATCGGCTGGGAGTAAACATCATCCAGATTGCGTGCGGAGACCCGCACCACGCGGCCTGGGAAGAGGGGGAAGGAATGCCCATCGCCGCCTGCGGCGCCGGGTTTGAGATTTCGGCGGCGATGCTCGGCTTTCCGGGAGAGGACTATACCACGCCGCAGACGATCCGTGAGACCGGGGGATTCGGCAACCCGGCCACTCGCGCGGAGCGCCTCGAGCGACTTGCGTGGGGGCTCCAGCGAACCGCCGAGTTGGGCTCGGACCTCCTGACGCTGCACGCCGGCTTTCTGCCCGCGCCGGGCGACCCGGGCCGCGGCGCTTTCCTGGACACCCTCGGCAAGGCGGCGGCCATGGCGCAGGAGCGCGGGATCCGGCTGGGATTCGAGACGGGGCAGGAGACGGCCGAGCTGCTTCGCCAGACGCTGGACGACCTCCGCTGCCCGAATCTGAAAGTCAATTTTGACCCGGCGAACATGCTGCTCTACGACATGGGCGACCCGATCCGCGCCGTCGAGATCCTAGCCGGCGACCTCGCCAGCGTGCACTGCAAGGATGCGCGCCGCCCCACCACGCCCGGTACCTGGGGCGAGGAGGTGCCGCTCGGACAGGGCGAGGTGAACATGCGCGCGTTTGTCCAGGCCCTCCGGCGGGTCGGCTACAGCGGTCCGCTCATCATCGAGCGGGAAGTCGGTGATCAGACCGCGCGTCTGGCGGACTGCGAGCACGGCATCCGGGTGCTGCGGGAGATCCTCGCGTCGTAGAAACGGGCCCGGGCCCCGGCGAACGGGGCCCGGAGACCTCTACGCGTATTTCAGCGTCACCCGGTCCAGCTTCGGCGCGAAGAGGTGGACCAGCAGAAACGCGGAGGGGTAGAAGAACATCGAGGCGATGAAGAGCGGGCCGTAGCTCCCCCCGAAGCGGTCGAGCGCCAGCCCGATCAGGAGCTGCACAACCATCCCCGAGAGGGATCCCCCCACCTGCCCCATCCCGACCACCGTTCCGACGGCCTCCGTCGGAAACATGTCGCTTGTCAGGGTGAAGAGGTTGGAGGACCACCACTGGTGCATGGCGAGCGCCATGCCGATCAGCCCCAGAGCGAGGGCGTGGTTCCGCGTGAAGCCGGCGAACACCACCCATGGGACCGAAAACGCCGCGACCGCCAGCGTCGTCTTCCGGGCGCGGTTGACGCTCCAGCCCCGCTGGATGAGGAAGCCGGAAAGCCAGCCGCCGCCGACGCTGCCGGCGTCCGCGATCAGGAACACCGCGCAGGTCGCCCACATCCTCCCGTTCTCATCCATGTGCAGGACTTCACTGAGGAACTTGGGCAGCCAGAAGACGAAAAAGCCGAACACCGGATCGCTGAACGTCTTCCCCAGAATGAAGGCCCACGCGCGGCGCTCCCCGATCAATTGCCGCCAGGGAACCCGCGGCAGGGTCTCCCGGTGCGGGCCGTCCTGGGTGATCCAGGCGCGCTCCTTCGCTGAGAGGCGCGGGTGCGTGCCGGGAGGCCGGTAGAACAGCCACCAGATCGTGGCCCAGAGGAATCCCAGGCCCCCGGTAACGACGAACGCTCCGCGCCAGCCGAACCGGACCGCGGTGAGGGTAACGATGAGCGGAGCCGCCATGGAGCCGATGTTAGCGCCGGCGTTGAACCACCCGTTTGCAGTCCCCCGCTCTTGCTGCGGGAACCACTCGGCCAGGGTCTTGATCCCACCCGGAAAGCTGCCGGCCTCGCTTGCTCCCAGCAGACCCCGCCAGATCCGGAAATCCGCGACGCCCCGGGAGAGGGCGTGTCCCATCGCCGCCAGGGACCAGCCAACCACCGCCAGCGTGTAGCCTCGCCGGATCCCCCACCGGTCAACGATCGCGCCCCAGACCGGGTTGAACAGGGCGTAGGAGAGCTGAAACGTCGCCAGCACCTCTCCGAATTGAATGTTGCTCCAGTGGAACTGGTTCTGAAGCCGCGGGGCCAGCACGCTCAGCGAGATGCGATCCACATAGTTGAGGACCGTAGCCAGCAGCAGCAACCCGCAGACCATCCAGCGAAGGTTGCCCACGGGTTTGTGCTGACGGGCGCTGCGGGCTTCAGGCGGCGGAGGAGTGGACGAGAGCAGCATTGGGAATCGAAATCTGCCCATTGCCCGTATCGACCACTGTCGTGCTCATG
>CAYQDT010000215.1:0-6427 GCA_964416225.1 uncultured bacterium | reverse complement strand
GCCTTCGACGAGGCGGCGGAGATGCTGCTGAGCGCGGGGCGGCTGCCGGAGCGGATCACTGGCGGTATCACGCCGCGGGAGCTGACCGCACTTGCCGGGACGAGGCGCCCCATGCTAAAGAACGCCTTAGATGCCGGCCCGAACCCACTCGTTTTATCCGCGTTCGCGATCGGAATGGAGGGAACACTGCACTGGACATGCGCGGTCCGAGCATAGAAGGGTTGTAGCAAACCAGTGGTTTGCGTGTACGATGATCCGTGCAGTCAATGCGATCGATACCGACCGAATCCGGTCATCGGCAGCCGATTCGGATTCCGCCAAATTCGAAATGCTTCGCACATTGGCTGCCGAAGTTCCCCGCTGTGTTCGTTCGCGGCCTACCGCAATCGCCAAAACCGGGTTTTCGCCGCGGAGGACCGGCCCGCTTTTCCGGCCCCCGCTTGCTCTGGGTTTAGGCATCCGGTCATCGTGGGAACGAAAACGTACGCTTATTCCAATCGAATTCTCCTATCCTCATTGGGAAGGCGGGTAATCGCTATGCGCCATGGCGAGCTAAGAGTCTGGAACGAAACCTGGGACGGAACCCCCGTCATTGCCGCGGAAGGAGAAGTCGACCTCTCCAGCGTGGATCTGCTGCGCTCGGCCGCTTCACAAGCGGTGCGAGATCAGCCGGATACGCTCGTCTTCGATTTCCGGAAGGTCACGTTTATTGACAGCAGTGGGCTGGGGATTCTGGTTGCCACCCGAAAACAGCTCAAGAACAACCCGGATTCCGTTGTGGTGGTCACGGATCAACAGGCGGTCCTGCAGTCGCTGCAGCTCACCGGCCTGGATCGGGTGGTCCGCGTGCTCCGCGAGCCTTCCGCCGTTACCACGTAGCCGTCACCCCTCGAACCCTGCCCCACGCTACAGCACTGCTACCGGACCGATTCACCGACGTCTTCAGACGCCCACGGCAGGTCGTGTGCCGGTTGCGCCATCCCGTCCGCACCCAGCAGCCGGATTGCCGCATCGGCCGCTTCCAGCTTTGCCGCGCACTTCCGCGATAAGGAAACCGCCTCTTCGAACTGTTTCAGGCAGTCCTGCAGCGGCAGGGTGCCCATCTCCATTGCCGCCACAATGGCCTCCAGGCGGCTGACCGCCTCTTCAAAGCTCAGGTCCGTCGGCTCGTCAATCATCCGTCACCTCCACCCGCTCCAGCTCCACCCGCTCCACTCGCGCCAGGACCGTCCCGTCCGTCAGGCGCACCCGGACCACGTCCTCCGGCTCCACGGCGGCAGCGTGCAGCACGGGGCTTCCATCCTCCGCACGCGTCACCGACGCGAAGCCCCGTGCCAGGGTCCGCAGCGGATTCACCGCGTCCAACTTCCCCGCGGCCAGGGCCAGCCGGTGGTGACTGCGCTGGAGCAGCCCGTCCCGTGCCCGCAGGAGACGCGCTTCCAGCTCGTCCAGGTCCTGGCGGCGGCGCTCGATCATCCATTCCGGGTGGGTGAGGACCCGGCGGCTGTTGACGGCCTGCCAGCGGAGCCGCGCCGTCGCCAGGCGTCCGCGAAACAGCGCCTCCACCTGCTGCATGCTTCGTGCCCAGCGCTCCAAGAACTCCGAGCGCCGGCTGACCACCAGCTCCGCCGCCGCCGTCGGCGTTGGTGCGCGCAGGTCCGCGGTGAGATCCGCCAACGTGAAGTCTGTCTCATGCCCCACCGCGGAGATGACCGGGCGGGGACAGGCTGCGATCGCGTGGACCACCAGCTCCGAGTTGAATGACCAGAGGTCCTCCACCGACCCGCCGCCCCGTCCGACGATGACCAGGTCGACCTCCGGCGGCTCGGCGGCTGCCCGGTGGTCGGGGCGGAGGTGCTCCTCCGCGCCCGCTCCCTGCACCAGTGTCGGCACCAGCAGGATGGCGGGCGGCGCCGGCGACTGGCGCAGAATCACACAGATATCGCGGATCGCGGCGCCGGAGAGCGAGGTGACCACGGCCACCGTCCGCGGAAAGAGCGGCAGCGCCCGCTTACGCTCCGCATCGAACACTCCTTCCGCCAGGAGGCGGGCCTTGGTTTGTTCGAGGGCCAGGTAGAGCGCGCCGTCCCCGTCCGGCTGGAGCTGGTCCACCACGAGCTGGTACTGTCCGCGGGGCGGGTAAATATCCAGGCTGCCGTGGGCCAGGAGCTGCATCCCGGTGTCGACCCGGAACGGGAGGCGCCCGGCGGCACTCCGCCACATCACGCAGCTCACGCACGCCCCGGCGTCCTTGAGCGAGAAGTAGACGTGGCCGGAGCCGGCCCGCGTGACGTTCGAGACCTCGCCGCGCACCCAGACATCCTGCAGCAGGAGGTCTTCCCGCACGAGGGACTGCAGGTGATAGGTGATCTCCGAGACGCTCAGTGCCGCGCCGGAACCTCCGCCGGCTCGGTACTGCTCCAGATCGAAAACAGAGGCCATGATGGGGTGAGAAGCCGAAGCGGGCCCGGGAAGAGCATTCGAGCGCCCGAGGGGGCGGACTGCGGGCGCGGCGGCCGTCCGGCCGCTGCTATGGAAATCGTCGGCAGCGAGGAAGTCAGCATAGCAGCCCCGGCCGGCGCGCTGCAAGCAGCGGGTCGGTGTCCAGGCAGCGAGTTTGACGGCGGCGGCGCGCCGGGTAAAGGTCGCACGAGCAAGACGCTCGAGGGAACACACGATAAGGGAGGAAAGTGATGCTCTGGACGATTATGGCGGTGCTGCTGGTATTGTGGCTTCTGGGTCTGATCGGCCACGTGGGCGGCGGTCTGATTCACCTGCTCCTGGTTTTCGCCGTCGTGGCGTTGGTAATTCAGCTCTTCACCGGCCGCCGGGTGGTGTAGCCCGCAACTAAGGCCGTTGCATAGATCGGCTGCTTCAGGGCTGCCGGCGAGTAACAGACCCAGCCCGGAAGCGGGCGGGTCTGTTCGCGCGTCCGGCCGCGGCTTGCAACCGGGGCGCGGAGTCGCTTCCGTGCGGGCCAAGTGGGAAGTGGGACGTTCCCGCGGCGCCGGCGCCCGAAGGGAGCGCGCCGGAGAAAGGCGGTGCCGCTCGCGGGGCGGCTTCCGCGCGGCAAGGGAGGGCCTACTCTTCGGTGCCTTCCGGCCAGTGGCCCTCTTCGAGCACGTGGTCCGCCACGTACACGGGACACTTGAACCGTAGACCCACGGCGACGGCATCACTCGGGCGGCAGTCGACCTCGAGCTGCTTGTCGCCCTGCCGCATCACGATCTTCGCGTAGTAGACGCTGTTGTACAGGTCATCCACCAGGATGTGGTCCACCGTGGCTCCAAGCCGCTCGATCAGCAGCTTGGCGAGGTCGTGCGTCATGGGGCGGGGGGTGGCGGCGGATTCAATGGCCAGGGAGATGGAGACGGCCTCCGGCTCTCCGATCCAGATCGGCAGGTTTCGGCCGCGGCTGTCGCGCAGCAGCACAAAGGCTCCGCCGCCGGGGTGCTGGTAAACCCCCACGACCTTGACCTCCTTCTCGTTCAGTTCGCGCGAGCGGCGCGCCTCGATCTCCTCGGGCGGAACTTCGTCGTTTCCCGCTTCATTGTCGGGCTTCCGGTAGTACTCATTAAACTGCTTGAGGAACTCGTCTTCTGAAGCCACCCCGGCCTCCTCTCTACACCGAACTCCGTGTGGCGGACCGCAACCGCCGGAACCCGCCGGAACGACGCCTGGGGGGTCAGGATGGGGTCGGACACCCGGCAGTATCACGTCCGGCTCACCGCGCCAGCCGCCCCCGACCCTGGTGCGCTCGGACCCCGCGTCTCAGTCATACCCCGTTGTGGACGGAATGCGATCTCTCGATTCCGCGCTGAAGGCTGCGTGCTTCCGGAATCCGAAGGCTGAAGTTAGCTTACCGTGATCGGCCTGCCAGATCAACGCGGCGCCGCGGTATGGGGAGTGGGCTCCCTTCCGGCGGTGTGGTCTCTCGGGGCGCACAAGTAACAGCGGCCCCGAGCAGATCGCTGCTCGGGGCCGCTGGACGGCACGGTGGTCGAACGGGAGCCGGGTCAGGCGGCCAGCACCTCCTGCCGCTCTTCCTGCCGCTCATCCAGGCTCTTCCACTCGCCGCGCAGCAGGATGCCGCTGTAGGTATCGGCGTCGTCGCACGATGCCTCCCGGCACCGGCGGACCGGCCGCCGGCACCACGCACAGCATTCTTCCACCCGAAGTGCAATGCGAGTCATGAGCCTTCTCCTTTTCTCCGGGCTTGCTGCCCGGCTACGGCCGCGTTTGCTCCGCCCCGATCTCTTGTGAAGAGAGTACCCGCGGGAGATTAAGAGCCGATTACGCGGATATTACCGATCGAAAAATGGGATGAGAAGTTACCGTGACGCGTCCCGAATTTCCGCCTCCCCCACGCAACAATCCGTACTCCAGCGCTTCGAGGACCACAGACCGCGAATCACTCCGGTGAGCGCGCCGGTGTGCACCGGCGCCGGATTACGCCGCAGGATCGCCGCTCGCGCGCCGGTCCCCGTAGCCCATCCGTGCCAGCGGATCTACCAGACGGAGCTCGGGCCGGAGGGCGCGGCGCAGCACCCTGAGCGCCGCGAGGACCCGTGCGGGAGGACTGAGCACCCGCCGGACGTCCGGCGCACTGTAGCACCAGCGGACCACCTGGGAGAGCTCCCGGATCGGGAGCTCAGCGGTCACCTGGTCGACCCCGGTGTGGATCTGGACCCGCCACGACCGCTCACCGGGTTCCGGCACCGGAGCGGCCTCGATCGGGCAGGTGCAGCCGAGCGGGATCCACGGGAACGCGGCGGCGAGCTGCCACTCCGTGACCCACGCCACGTCTTCCGGATGGAGACTTCTCCACTGTTCGCGCCCGACACGCACCTTTCACCGCTCCCACGTTCCCCGGTCCTGCTCTCAGGCGTACCCGTATCCGGGTGTTCTTCAAACCTGACGGGCGGCTGCCCGGTCGTCCTGCCGCGTGATTGGCCGTGGCTGGCTCGAGGAAGGACCGGAGATGCGCAGCGTCCGGTGACGCGCGCGGTTATAATTCCAGAGCAGCTCCCGGGCGCGTGAGACAGGCGGTGCAGGGATGGCGCAGCTTGAAGGGATCGATCAGAAGATACGCGCGGCGCTGGCCGTTCGGAATGAGGCGCGGGAGCGGGCGCTGACCCTCTCCCGCGAGATCATTCGCACCAGCGCCAATACGATCCGGATCGCGCACCGGGGGGATCTGGAGACGGCGCGGGAAATGCTGAGCGGCGCGCGGCGCTCGGTGGCCGAGATGCGGCAGGCCCTGCGGGAGCACCCGGACATCTATGGCGCGGGGTACGTTCACGACTGTCAGAAGGAAGTAGCCGAGGCCGCCGCCTTCCTCGCCGTGGTCTCCGGCGGAAACCTTCCGGACCCGGATGACCTGGGAGTGGAGTATCCCGCCTATCTGAACGGGCTGGGTGAGAGCGTGGGCGAACTCAGGCGCCACACGCTGGATGTGATGCGCCGCGGCGAGCTGGAACAGGCGGAGCTGCTCCTGGCCACCATGGATGAGATCTATTTTGTCCTGGTGACGATGGACTACCCCGATGCGCTGACCGGCGGCCTGCGCCGGACCACGGACGGGGTCCGCGGAATTATCGAGAAAACGCGCGGTGAGCTGACCACGGCTTTGCGGCAGCAAGAGCTGCGGCGCGCGATCCAGGATGCGCTCCACGCGCTCCGGCCCCGCTCTCAGGACGCGGACGGAGCCGGATTGCTGGAAGAGGGAGAGGACGGGGAGTGAGCAATTATCCCGAAGTGGAAACGGTGGCCCGGTTGCTGGAGTTGGCAGCTCGGTACGGGCTCGAAGAGCTGGAGGTGGAAGAGGAGGGGCTCAAGATAAGTCTCCGTGCCCAGCTTCCCACGGACGTTGAGGATGAGGCCGGCGGCTCGGGGCGGCTCTACCTGTGGCCCACCACCATCTGGAACGAGCCGAAAACAGGTTCGGGCGAACGACCGGAGAATGCGCAGCCGATTACTGCGCCGCTGACGGGCATCTTCTACCGCTCCGAGTCTCCGGACGCACCCCCCTTCGCCGAGGTGGGCACAAGCGTTGAGGAAGGGCAGACGGTCGGGCTGATCGAGGCGATGAAGATTTTCAGCCCGATTGACGCGAGTATCTCCGGCACGGTGGTCGAGGTCCTCGTCAAGAACGGCCAGCTCGTCCAGCACGGAGACGTGCTGATGTACCTCGTGCCCGCCTGATCCACGAAGCCGGACGGGAGCCGCGGGCCGCGCCGCCTCCAGCCCGCGGCGTCTTCACCAGCGCCGCGGATCACCGGTGCAGGAACGTGGTGAGCCAGTAGATGGTCGGGGCGGTGAACAGCAGGCTGTCGAAGCGGTCCAGGATGCCGCCGTGACCCGGGATCAGCACCCCGAAGTCCTTGATCCCGATCTCCCGCTTGATTTTGCTCTTGCTCAGGTCGCC
>CAYQDT010000214.1:0-6428 GCA_964416225.1 uncultured bacterium | reverse complement strand
CGAAGCGCTCCGGCAGCTTCTACGTGAACGAGCGGTGGCTGGGCGGAATGCTGACCAACTTTCCGACCATCCAGGGGCGGATCCAGCGCCTGAAGGAGCTGGAGCGGTGGAGCACGGACGGCACGCTGGAGCGGTTCCCCAAGAACGAGCAGCTCCGGCTCACTGACGAGCGTGCCAAGCTCGAGCGGTTCCTCGGTGGCATCAAGGACATGAATCGCCTCCCGGACGCGCTGTTCATCGTGGACGTGAAGAAGGAGCGCATCGCCGTCGCCGAAGCGCGCCGCCTGGGCATCCCGATCGTGGCCGTGGTGGATACGAACTGCGACCCGGACGCCGCGGATTACGTCATCCCGGCGAACGACGACGCCATCCGGTCGATCCGGCTGATGACCTCGCGCGTGGCGGATGCGATTGTGGAAGTCCGCGGCGAGCAGTGGTCGCCGGAAGAAGACGAGGCGCACGAGGTCGACCAGGAGCTGGCGGAGTACCTGGCCGACGCTCCGGATGCCGAGGAGGGTAGCGCGGGCGAACCGGCGGCGCCGGCGTCCGGACGGATCGATGAGGACACCGTCGCGGCGGGCGGCGCCGAAGAGCCGAGCAGCGACGAGCGCTAACCCGCAGCCGGGCCCACTCTGATTTCGGAAAGCCGGCGCCGGTACAGGTGCCGGCTTTCCGTGCGAAACCACACATGTGATTTAGGAGTCAGGCACCCGCGACCCACCGGCTGGCACCGGAAGGGAAGCGGGGCGCCCAGACCGGGAAGAGGTGAACACCATGGCAATTACGGCACAGGCAGTGGCCGCGCTTCGCGAGAAGACGGGCGCGGGCATGATGGACTGCAAGAAGGCACTGACCGAGGCGAACGGGGACGAGGCCAAGGCCGTGCAGTGGCTTCGGGAGAAGGGGATTGCCTCCGCCACCAAGCGCGAGGCGCGCTCCGCTTCCGAGGGCACCGTCGGCAGTTACATCCACCTCGGCGGTAAGATCGGCGTACTGGTGGAGCTGAACTGCGAGACCGACTTCGTGGCGCGGAACGACGAGTTCCAGGCGCTCGCCCGGGAGCTGGCGATGCAGGTTGCGTTCTCCAACCCGACGTACCTCACGCCCGCCGACATTCCGCAGGAGGTCCTGGACAAGGAGCGGGAGATCGCGGAGAACCTGGCCCGCAATGAAGGCCGCCCGGAGGCGGCGCTGCCCAAGATCGTCGAGGGCCGCGTGAAGAAGTTCGCCGAGGAGAACTCGCTCCTCACCCAGGCGCACATGCGGGACAGCAAGCGCAAGGTGGAGGACCTGGTGCAGGACCTCCGCGCCAAGCTGGGAGAGAATATCCAGGTGCGCCGCTTCGTGCGGTTCGAAGTCGGCAAGGGAGCGTAGCATTGAGCCGGGATCCGCAGGTGAGCGGGGATCAGCCGCGCTGGCGGCGGGTCCTGCTCAAGCTCAGTGGTGAGGCGTTCGCGGGAGGGCAAGGCTTCGGCATTGACCCTCCCACCGTCCGACGCATTGCCGAGGAGATCCAGTCGGTTCATCTCCTCGGCGTGGAGCTCGGCATCGTCGTCGGCGGCGGCAATTTTATCCGGGGGGGCCTGGCCAGCCAGGCCGGCATCGAGCGCGTGACCGCGGACCACATGGGGATGCTGGCCACGGTGATCAATGCGCTGGCGCTCCAGGATGCCCTGGAGAAGATGGGTCTCGAGGTGCGCACGCAGACCGGCATCGGCATGACCGCCGTGGCGGAGCCGTACATCCGCCGGCGGGCCGCGCGGCACCTGGAGAAGGGCCGGATCGTCATCTTCGGTGCCGGCACGGGCAATCCGTACTTCACCACGGACACGGCCGCCGCGCTCCGCGCGGTCGAGATCAAGGCCGAGGCGATCCTCAAGGCCACCAATATTGACGGGATTTACGAGCGGGACCCGAAGAAGGACCCCACCGCGCTGAAGTTCACCCAGATCAGCCATGAGGAGGCGTTCCGCCTGCGCTTGAAGGTCATGGATCTCACGGCGTTCTCCCTTAGCATGGAAAACAAGATCCCGATCGTGGTATTCGACATGAACGAGCCGGGGAACATCCGCCGCGTCCTCGCCGGAGAAAACGTCGGGACGGTGGTCGGCGCGAGCTAGCCGCGCTTCCGGGCAAGTCGTGGGAGCTGCCGGTCTGAGGGTGCGCCGATCGGCCGGCAGCAGCAGTGCCGCCTCTTTCGGCGCGGGGATGAGAGAATGGCAGACGTGAAGGAACTGCTGCGGGACGGCGAATCCCGCATGAAGAAAGCCATCGAGGCCACCCGGCACGACCTTCAGGCAGTCCGCACGGGGCGTGCCAATCCGGCACTGCTGGAGAAGCTGGAAGTGGACTACTACGGCAGCCGGATGCCGCTGCCGCAGGTGGCGACGGTGACCGCTCCGGAGCCCCGGATGCTGGTGGTGTCGCCGTGGGACAAGGGAGCCCTGCCGGCGATCGAGCGTGCGATCATGAAGTCGGACCTCGGCCTCTCGCCGAGCAGTGACGGCAGCATGATCCGGCTCCTGATCCCGCAGTTGACGGAGGAGACGCGCAAGAACCTCATCCGCAACGTCCACAAGCGCGTGGAAGAGGGGAAGGTCTCCATCCGCAACGTCCGGCGAGACGTCATCGAAGACCTCCGGGGACTCAAGAAGAACGGCGATATCGGCGAAGACGAAGAGAAGCGGACCGAAGCGGAGGTCCAGAAGCTCACCGACCGCCTCATCCACGAGCTGGACGCCGTGCAGAAGGCCAAGGAAGAGGAGCTGCTGGAAGTCTAGGCAGGCATGTCAGAGGCGGGACGCCGCCGCTTCGGCAGCGCGACTCACCGGAACTCCATCGGGCTTCCGCGGGGATTTCCCGCCCGGCCCCGGCGCTACTGCGCCCGGCCCCGGCGCTACTGCGCCGGGGCCTCGTGCTTTGTGAGCACCACCGTCGGGAGAATTCTTCGAACCGCGGATTCGCTTTGCGATACAAAGTGAGTGCGGAAGAGCCGGCTGCCCGGCACGGACGGGAACGCTCGACGCAATGAGGCGCAAACACACTCCGGTAGGAGGGGCTATGGAGGCTGTGGATCTGGATCGGACCCGTCTGCCGCGGCACATCGCCGTGATCATGGACGGCAACGGACGCTGGGCTCGCGGCCGCGGCCTACCGCGCGTGGAGGGGCATCGCCGCGGCGAGCACACCGTTCGGGAAATCGTGGAGGCGTGCGGGCAGCTCGGGGTGGAGTACCTGACGCTGTACACGTTCAGCGCCGAGAACTGGCGCCGCTCGGAGGACGAGGTCCGGGCGCTGATGTACCTCATCGAGGTCGTCGCGAGGAAAGAGATTCGAGAGCTGCACCGGAAGGGCGTGCGGCTGCGGGTCCTCGGCCGGCTTCACGAGCTGCCTCCGTCGCTTCAGGATGAGCTCCGCCGGGACGTGGAGCTCACGCGGGAGAACACGGGTCTCAACCTCAACCTGGCGCTCAACTACGGTGGCCGCGCCGAGAGCGTCGACGCCGCGCGCCGGCTGGCCGACCAGGTCCAGCAGGGGCGTCTGCAACCCTCGGACATCACCGAGGAAGCTCTCGCGCGGGAGCTCTACTGTCCGGAGATGCCGGACCCGGACCTGCTGATCCGCACGGGCGGCGAGATGCGGATCAGCAACTTCCTGCTCTGGCAGGCGGCCTACAGCGAGCTGTGGGTCACGCCGACCCTCTGGCCCGATTTCGGGCGGGCCGAGCTGGTGGAAGCCATCCGGGCGTTCCAGAACCGGGAGCGGCGCTTCGGCGGGGTGGTGGAAGGGGAGCTGGCCGCCGCCGGCGGCCCCGGGGCCCGGTCGCGCCGTCGACCCTGAGCGCGCGCCGGCCCGCCCCCGGTGGAGGAACCGCCCCCCGCCGCCGTCAATTATCTGCGGGGCGCTTCCGCCGCGACGGGCGGCTCGCCTGATTTCCGCCCCCGCACCCGGTTCCGGCTCCGCGTGCGCATTTGCCGCCACCGGCATTCTGCTCCGTTCGGGCAATCCGCCCCTCACCCCTATTCCAGCATGAAGACTCGCGTTGCTCTGCTAGGCTCCACCGGCTCCATCGGCCGCCAAACCCTCGATGTCGTCGACTGGTTTCCGGAGCGCCTGGAGGTGGTGGCTCTGACCGCCCGGAGCGACGCGCAGCGGCTTCGTGAGCAGGTGGAGCGGTATCGCCCTCGCTTTGCGGCGCTGACCGAACCGGCACCGGGTAGCGACCTGACGTGGAGCGGCGGTCACCTCCACACCGGAGAGGAGGCGCTCCTCGACGCCGCGACGCACCCGGATGCCGACCTGGTGATCATTTCGGTGGTCGGAACGGCCGGCCTGGCCCCCGCGCTGGCGGCGCTCCGCGCCGGCAAGAACGTGGCGCTGGCGACGAAGGAGGCGCTGGTGGTGGGCGGCCACCTGATGACCGCGGCGGCTCGCGAGTCCGGCGCGACGATCCTGCCGATCGACAGCGAGCACTCGGCTATCTGGCAGTGCCTGCGCGGAAACGAGCCCGGCGCCGTGGAAAAACTGGTCCTCACCGCGTCCGGCGGGCCGTTCGTGGACCGCACCCGGGAGGAGATGCGCCAGGCCACCGTCGAGGGCGCTCTCGACCACCCCACGTGGAACATGGGCGGCAAGATCACCATCGACTCGGCCACCCTCATGAATAAGGGGCTGGAAGTGATCGAGGCCAAGTGGCTCTTCGGGATCTCGTCCGACCGGATCGAGGTGGTGGTGCACCGGCAGAGCATCATCCACTCCCTCGTCTATTTTCAGGACAGCTCCGTGGTCGCGCAGATGGGCATTCCGGACATGCGGCTGCCGATCCAGTATTCGCTCTTCTACCCGGAGCGGCTGCCGAACCCCCTGGAACGGCTGGACCTCGTGCGGTGTCGAAACCTTACGTTCGAAGCGCCGGACCTGGACCGGTTCCCCGCCCTCGGGCTCGCGTTCGAGGCGGCCCGCGTGGGAGGCTCGCTTCCCGGCGTAATGAGCGCCGCCAATGAGGTCGCCGTCGACCTCTTCCTCGCGGGCAAGATCCGGTTCACGGAGATCGCCGACCGCGTGGAACGGGTCATGGCCCGGCACCCGGTCTCACCGAACCCCGGCCTCGAGGAACTGCTGCACCTGGATACCTGGGCCCGCGAGGCGGCGGCGGAGAGACGGGCGACAGCGTCAGGTATATAATAGGGCCACTATCGGACGGGCCGGAATAAGGCGTCGGTCGGCCCGCCAGTCTGGAATTCAATGGCAGAACCAATCGAGACCACCGATCTGACCGAGCGATCCGATCGAATCGTCAACATCGCGGTCGCCGCGGCAGCCGTTGTCGCCTGCATTTTCTTCTGGGAGCAGGCAAAGGGCATCCTTCTCTTCCTGCTCACCCTGGGCGTACTGGTGGCCATTCACGAATGGGGCCACTTTATCGCCGCTCGCTCCGTGGGCGTCACGGTCTACGAATTCGCGCTGGGCATGGGTCCCAAGGTCTGGACCTATATGCGGCGCGCCGGAACCGAATACACGATCCGCGCCCTGCCGATCGGCGGCTTCGTCAACCCCAAAGGGATGCAGCCGGACGACCCGATCACGCCGGACGGGCTCAACGGCCGCCGCCCGGCGGAGCGGGCGCTGGTGTATCTCGCCGGCCCGCTGATGAACGTCATCCTCTGTGTGGTGGTCCTCTGCCTCACCCCGTGTCTGATCGGGGTGGGGGACGAGTCGAAGGTCCTGGTGGGCGAGGTCCGGGCTAAGTCCTCCTCGGGGCACGGACCCTCTCCGGCGGTGCAGATGACGGCCCTCACCCGGAACGGCAAGCCGGCCACCGCCCGGGACCGGGGTCTCCGCTCCGGGGACCGCATCCTGGAAATTAACCAGATTCCGGTCACCAGCTTCGACACGGTGGTGGACATCATCCATGCCAGCGCCGGTAAGCCGGTGACCCTCCACGTGCAGCGCCACGGTGACGACCTGGTGCTACAGGGCGTGCCGGAGCGCGGCCTGCAGGAGGCAAACTGGCTGGTCGTGAAGAGCTTGCCGCAGGTGCCCGGCGCCACCCCCGTGCGGCTTGGCGACCAGGTGGCGCAGATCGACGGCAAGGACGTGGAGGTGCTGATCCGGCCGAATGAGACGCCCGAGGCCGGGCTCCAGCGTATCTTGAAGGAGCGGGCGGGGCATCCGGTCACCATCACGGTGTGGCGCAACGCGGGTGACCGGCTGGAGCTCCGCGGGGTGGCGGCTCCGATGGTGATCCAGCAGTCCGAGAAGGAGCTCCCGCGCTACTGGGGGATGTTCGGGTTCGGCCCGCTCCCCGGACAGGGTCCGCGCGTGAGCCTGGATCGGTCCGTGCGACAGGGCCTCAACGGGATGGTGTCGCTGGTGATCGGCTACCAGCATCTCTTCAGCCATCCCAAGAAGCTCGGCAGCAACGTCGG
>CAYQDT010000213.1:0-6487 GCA_964416225.1 uncultured bacterium | reverse complement strand
CACTCCACCATGTTCGGCTGCCCGTTGTCCTTGCTCGGATAAAGGAAGCAGACGCGGGTGTTGTCCAGGTTGTTCAGGGGCCGGACCCAGAGCCCGCTGGGATAGAGCGGGCTCGCGCCGGTGTACTCACCGCCCACGGAGGGGCGCGGCACGTAGGGGGGCAGGAACTCCGCGGGGAGGCTGTTGCCGCGCCCGTCGATGTTCCCGTCGCCGCGGTCCACGTCCTGGCTGATCCCGTCCACATTGAAATAGGCGGAGATCGGGAGCGGCGTGAAGGTCGGGCTGAAGATGTTCACCGGGATCACCAGGATGTCTCCGCCCTTGCTGGCGGCGGAGGTGCTGGCGAACAGCCCGTCGTGCTGGAAGTCCAGCACACAGTACATGGGCCCGAAGTAATAGGGGACCCGCACCGGAACGTCGCGGAGGATCGTGTCGCGGACCACCGTTTCGATATGGGTCTTCTTCTTGCCCTTCTTCCGCGGCTCGTCCCGCTTCTTCTCGTCCTTCTTTTCGTCCTTCTTTCGCTCGTCCTTCTTCTTCTCGTCGGCGCTCGGCGCGATGGACGCGGCCTCATCCGCCGGCGCGGCGCCGCTCTGGGCTTCCACCGCAGCCTTCGCTTTCCGGTCGCCCCGCTTCTCGTCCTTCTTCTTGCTCTCCGGCTTCGGCGGCTCCGGGGTCTGCTCCGGGAAGAGGACCGGCTCATCCGGCACCTCGATCTGGCTCTTCGAGAAGGGCGGGACGTCTTCCGGAAGCGGCAGGGCGTCGTCGTTCCAGGAGGCTTCGGTGCCGTCCAGGTAGTACCAGTGGACGATCACCTTGTCCCGGCTGGCTTTCCAGCTCTCGGGCCCGTTGTTGCGGAGGCCCACGGTGATCTTTTCCGTCTTCCCGGCTACGAGCTGGCCCGGCAGGTTGCAGCCCAGGAAGACGGGGGCGGGATCCCGGTCCACCACGTCGACCGGCTCGCGGAAGGTGGCGCCGACCGAGCTTCCGGCCGCGCCGTTGCCGGTGTCGAGGTCCCATTCCAGGACGTAGCACCAGTCGTCCTGCGGCGACCAGGTCTGCAGCGGCTGTCCGCTCTGATCCATGGTGGCCACCGGCGCGTCGAGGGTAATCTCGCGGCCGGGCGGAACGTCCGCGGGGAGCGATACCCCAGTTCCCGTGGCAACCACCGTGTCCTCGTCACCCGAGAGGCCCTTCAGGTACGTGCGCACCCGATGCCAGCGGTAGAGGAGGCGCGCCGAGCCTCTTCGCCACGGAGCGCTGCCGTCGTTCCGCAGCCGGACCTGGGCCGGATAGGTGGCGCCCTGCCGGGCAAGCGTCGGCATGGAGCTGTTGATCCAGTACGGCTGGACCGCGGGTGCTTCGCCGATGGTGACCGGCACCCGATACGGCGCCACTTCCGTCTGGTCGAACCAGGACGTGTCGTTTGCCGTCCGCCGCGTCATGTTGAACTCGAGCTGATACTCACCCGCCGGGAGCGGCTTGCCCTCGCTTATCGGACTGGTGACGCCGATGATGAACGAGCGCGTGTCGCCGCGGACCTGGCCGTTCGTGCTCACGTTTGCGCCGGGATCGCCCACGTACCTGCCGTCTTTCACCCACCGGTAAGAGAGCGACGCCACGTTCAGCGCGTCCCAGTCCGCGGAGCCGCTGTTCTGAACCGCCACCTCTACCTGGTAGATCCGGCCCGGCTGGATGATCCGCGGCGTGGTCGCCTTGATGAAGTCCGCGGCATAGTCGCCCGACATCTTGAAGTCGAGGATCAGGCCGCGCAGAAGGTCTCGGTAGAGCAGGCCGTGCTCCAGGGTCGGCGCGATTTCGCTGCCGTGGCCGTAGTCGTTCCAGGAGTCCAGGAGGATCCACTGCGGGTGCGCTTCCCGGAGGCGGCGGAAGTCCTGGAGCGCCTGCTGCCCGTTGTCCCGCGGGCGGATGGTGCCTCCGGATTCCTGGGCGGAGGCGTCGTAGCCCGGCCCCATGCTGGCGGTCCGGATCCAGCCGTCGTTATTCACCGTCCCGGCGGACGCGGCGGCGGGATAGGGGGAGACGGCGTCCAGTCCCGTCATCCGCTCCCGGAGGGCCGGGGTGCCGATCCAGAGCAGCCGCGCGCCGAATTCCGCGGCGAATCGCTTGTTCACGTAGTCCAGCACGGAGTTATCCGCATCCTGCACCACGCCGTCGTTCAGCAGGCGGACGATATACGCCCCGCCGCGCGGGCTGCTGCCGGGACCGAGCGGGATGCCGGCGAGCGCCGCGACCCGCGCCTCGGGGAGCTGCACGGTGGCGCGAAACTCCTCCGGCACGTGCAGGTAGAAGTCCCGGACCATGCCGTAGAGGCTCTTCTGAACGTCGGAGTCCTTGAGGCTGACCGGCCCGCCGTACTGGTCGGCCAGCCCGCCGAGGTCCAGCGCCAGTGCAACCTGCGGGTATTCCCGGGACTTCGTGAGCGGGGCGAGGCTTTCCGCGCGGAATTCCTTGAGCCCCTCCGCCATTACGTCCAGTCCTTTGAGGGCGTACCCGCGGCGGTCCGCCTTGTCTCCCCGGTAGACGGCCAGCACCACGTCGACGCCCCCGGAGGCCATCATCTGGAACTGGCTCTTATGCCATTGGGCGCGGTCGTACGTGAGCCACGGCCCCACGCTCTCCCACGGATGGTCGGTCAGCAGCGTCTGGCCCTGCTTCGTGCGAATGCTGCGGACGGGGACGCTCTTGCGGGGGTCGCCCTGGAAGTCGTAGTAGTAGTGGGCAAAGACGAGCCGCTGCGTCGCGGGATGCTGCTGGGCGACTGCCGCGGGCTTCGTCTGGCTCTGCGCGAGCGCGGCGCGCGAGACCGCGGCGCCCAGCGTGGCCAGAAGCGCCAGCCCAACGCCGACCGCGCCGCGCGAGCGGGCGCCCATCTTCCGCGGTTGCTGCATACGGGATACTCCGAGTCTCACCGGACCCTGCTTCGCGAAGGAGCACGAGTGCGAAGCCGGGCGGGAGGGAAATGGGGACGGAAACAGGTTCTTGCTAAGCCTTGTCGGCGGCCGCTACCCTGTCGGCCACCCCGGCACCGGGCAACTCTCGCAGCGAGAGCGCGCCACCGGTGAGTATAGGGCGGCCCGGGGCCGCCGGCGATAGGTCGTCTGACCTGATTTTCGGTTGCCGGTCCGGTTCAGCCTTCCCGCGGATGGGGAGAGTCGGCCGCGGGGGTGATTGGAATCTTTCGACGGACCGCCCGCGGCCGGGAAAATCCGGCCGAGCGGAGCGCGCAGCCGCCTCCGTGGGGCACCGGCTTCCGGGGAGGATCCGGCGGCGCGGAGGACGGTCACGGTCCGGCGGCTCACGCGGAAGCGTCACCCCGGCGCTATTCCGGCTCCCACCAGGTGTGGCCGTTCTGCGCGAGGAGCTGGTCCGCCGCCGCGGGCCCCCAGCTTCCCGCGGGATACTGCGGGAGCGGCCGCCGGTCCGCCGACCATGCCTGGAGCACCGGGTCGATCAGCTCCCAGGAGCGCTCCATCCAGTCATCCCGGCTGAAGAGCGTGATGTCGCCGAGCATGCAGTCCAGAAGCAGGCGCTCGTACGCCTCCGGGGGCTCCGCCCGGAAGGCCTCGTTGTAGCAGAACCGCATGGTCACCGGCTGGATCTCAACGCCCACGCCGGGGATCTTGACGCCGAACCGGAGGTGGATCCCCTCGTCCGGCTGGATGCGGATCGTGAGGACGTTTCGCTCGAGGGCGAGATCGCCGAAATCCCGGAAGACGAGGTGCGGCGCGCGCTTGAAGTGGATCGAGACCTCCGTCACCCGCTTCGGGAGGCGCTTTCCGGAGCGGAGGTAAAACGGCACTCCGGCCCAGCGCCAGTTGTCGATCTGAAACTTCACCGCCGCGTAGCTCTCGGTGTGGGACTCCCGCGAGACGCCGGGCTCCTGCTTGTACCCCGGAACCGGCTTTCCGTCGATGAGGCCGGGCCCGTACTGGCCGCGGGCGGTCCAGTGCGGCACTTCCTCGGGAGTGATCGGGCGGACGGCCTCCAGCACCTTTACTTTCTCGTTCCGGACCGAGCGGTCGTCGAAGCGGGCGGGAGCCTCCATCGCCACGATGCACATCACCTGCATGAGGTGGTTCTGCACCATGTCGCGGAGCGCCCCCGCCTCCTCGTAATAGGCGCCGCGCCCCTCCACACCCAGCTTTTCCGCCACGGAGATCTGCACGTGGTCCACGTAGCGCCGGTTCCAGATCGGCTCGAAGATGCCGTTCGCGAAGCGGAAGACCATCAGGTTCTGGACGGTCTCCTTGCCCAGGTAATGGTCGATCCGGTAGATCTGCTCCTCCTTGAAGACGGAGCGGAGCGTCTCGTTCAGCTTGCGCGCGGAGCGGAGGTCCCGGCCGAACGGCTTTTCCACGATGATGCGCGCCCAACCCCCTTCGGGGCCATGCTGGGAGAGACCGGACGCCCCGAGCTGGCGGATGATCTCCTCGTAGCCGCTGGGCGGGGTGGCGAGGTAGAAGAGCTGGTTGCCGCAGGAGCCGCGCCGGTTGCAGAGCTCGTCCAGGTGCTCGCGCAGCCGCCGGTAGGTGGAGGGATCATGGTACTGGCCCTGAACGTAGCTGATCCCGGCCGCGAAGGCCTCCCACCGCTCCGGGTCGGGATCGCGGAACCGGGAGTGCTCCAGCACGGACTGCCGCGCTTCATCCCGGAACGCCGCGTCGCTCTTCGGCGTGCGCGCCACCCCGACCACGGAGAACTCGGCGGGAAGCTGGTCTTCCATAAAGAGATTCCAGAGCGCCGGCAGCAGCTTCCGCTGGGTCAGGTCACCGGACGCCCCGAAGATCACCATCGCGCAGGGCGGCGGCTTTCGCACGCCCGTCTGTAGACCGTTCATCCGCACTCGCTTCCGCCGGGTCTCCTTCCGGCAACCCCATTTTATCCGCCCGGCCGGACGATCCGCGTACCGGTTGCGGGTTCCTCCAGGCGCGGCGTTCGATCTGCCCCGCGGTTCGGGGCCTCCCCGGGACCGCCAGCGAGGGCAAGCGGAGCTGCCGCCGGTGCCGCGGGGTCCGCTGCCGGGGCGGCGCGCGGCACCGATTCTTGATCCTGCGGCGGGTTGCCGCTCCTTCGCGGATAATAGAACCCGTAGACGGGCCGCCGCGGCGCCGGTTGCCCCGGCGGTTCTTGCGGCGCCGAGACGCGGGCGGCGTGGAAAAGCGGGCGGCGTGGAGAAGCGGGTGGCGATGGAAACCGAGACAACCCCGAGCACCATCCTGGGCATGCTGCGATCGGAGGACCTGGAGGTACTCCTCAATCTGAACTTCCGGCGGCCGTTCTCGCGCGGTGACCTCCTGGTGGCCGCGGGGGAGACGGTGGACCGGTTCTACCTGGTGGAGGACGGCACGCTTCGAGTGGAGGCCGAGGGCCAGACGGAGCCGCGCTTTGTCCGCCCGGGCCAGGTATTCGGCAGCATCAGCATCCTGCAGCCGAGGCCCAGCCCCTATAACGTCACCGCGGTGGATGACGGAGTGGCCATCATCCTGACGCCGGCGGAGATCGAGTGGCTCACGGAGGCGGATCCGGCGGTCGCGGCGCGGCTCATGCGGGCGGTCGCGGCGACGGTGGCGGCCCGGAACCTGAACCTGCTGGGAGGCGGCGCGCTCGCGCTTCCGAAGAACTCGCCGGCGGGCGAGGCGCCCGGCGCCTTCAGCCGGTTCAGCGAGGCCTGCCGGGAGGCGCGGGAGGCGCTGCTGGCGCTCGGTCCCGCGCCGGAGGAGAGTTCGGTTTACTGGTCGCGCGAGCGGATTCCGGCCGTGGCCACGGTCTACCGGCCCGTGCTGCGCGCCCTGGCGGGATTCCTGGATGATTCCTCGTCGGGAGAGCGCGAGCAGCGGGTGGAGCGGGCCCGCCACGAGCTGCTGAGCCTGGCCGGGACGAGCCGCCTCGTGGAGCGGATGCGCGGCCGGCCGGCCGGCCGGCCCCCGGGGTACCGGAGCTTCAATCACATCTACCGGAACATCCCGGAAGGGGATGACGCCCTCGGTCTGCTGACGGACGCGTGGCTCCTCACCCGGCCGTTCGCCGAGGCGATCCGGGAGCGGCGGCCCAGCGCGAACGAGCGCGTCACCCGCGAGGTGATCGACCGCGCCCGCCCGGATCGAATCGTCCGGATTCTTTCGCTCGGCTGCGGTCCGGCCCGCTCCCTGGCGGACCTCCTGGAAGAGTCCGGCATGGCGGAGAAGCTCTCCGTGACCTGCGTCGATGACGACCAGGAGGCGCTGGTCCATGCCAACAACCTCCTCAAAGGCCGGG
The DNA here is from genome assembly GCA_964416225.1 of uncultured bacterium. GTDB lineage: Bacteria > Armatimonadota > SYMT01 > SYMT01 > SYMT01 > CAYQDT01. The sequence goes on along the minus strand of CAYQDT010000213.1, from coordinate 208 downwards.
CACCGCGCGGGGACCTGACGTTCCGCCAGGGTACGCCCGCCGATCTCACGCCGGACACGGAGGGGTACGGCGGCTACGACATGATCGCCAGCCTGTATACCGGGGACAACGCGGACGCGGCGGCGCTGGGACGGATCCTCTTCACCGCCCACCGCTGGCTCCACGCGTACGGGGTGCTGGAGCTGGTGCTCTTCGGGGACGCCGTGCC
>CAYQDT010000212.1:0-6490 GCA_964416225.1 uncultured bacterium | reverse complement strand
GCTGCTCGCCCACCTGCCCCGCCTTCAGGTCCTGCGACGCCTGGCTCGCGGCTTCCGACTGCTCCGGACTCCGGTTCTGCATCCCCCGCGCGGCATGGTCCAGATCCGCCATCGCCTGAGCGGTCGCCTTCTGCAGGCTCTGCTGCGCCTGGGACGTCTGGTTCAACTGCGCGCGCTGCTGCGGGGTGAGCTCGCCCATCGGTTTTCCCAGCGTCAGCGGGAGGAGCTTGTCCGTCTGGGCCTGGAGGTTCCGCTGCTCCTTGGCGAGGCGGTCGAACCGCTCCGCGAGGCGCTGCAGCTCACTGCCGGGCTTCATCGACTGGGCCAGGCGCTGAAGCTCGCTCACGATCGCCTGCTGCTGCCGCGATGCCTGCCCGAGCTCGCTCTGCGCACCCGCCGGGTTGGACCGGGCCTGGGGCTGCGCTCCGCCGATCCGGTTGGCGGCCTGCGGCATGGCCTCTCGCGCGAGCTTGTCGAGACCGCTCTGGGTTGGCTTCTGCGCATCCGTCTCCGGCTGCGCCGCGAGGTTGTTCGTCTCCGCAGTCCGGTTCAGGTCGCCGATCCGCCGTGCCAGATCCGCCGCGCTGTTCGCCGCGTTTCGCTGCCGCTCTTCCGCGGCGGCGATCGCTTCCGGATTGGGGTGGGCGGCATTCCGCTGCCCTTCGACGTCCGCGCGGGCCGCCTTCTGCTCCTTGATCAGCTCCCCGAATTGCTGCAGCACCTCGTTGCGCTGTTCTTCATACCGCCGCTCCGCCTCGCCGCGGTCGACGATCCGGAGCTGCAGCTCCGAGGTCTTTCCCACGTGGGGGCCGGTGAGGTTGTCATAATCGGTCGCCTCCACATGATAGCGGACCGTGTCGCCGGCCTTGAGATGCAGGGAGGAGAGGTCCCAACGATTCTCCAGCTCGACCACTTTCTCGTGCTTTCCGCCGACGCCGGCCGGAAGGACCCCCTTCCGGCTCTCCACCGCATACGGCACGCGGACCTCGTGCACGCCATAGTCATCCTTTGCAACGATCGAGAACCGGATCTTCGCGTCCGGCACCACGTCCAGGTCTCCGGCGGGGTCGTTCAACGTCACCTCGGGAGTCTGGTCCGGGATCGCCTTAATGGGGAACGTCTGCGGCTCCGGCGCGGTGAAGCCGTCGCGGTCCTTCAAGCGGAGGGCGTACTGGCCGTTGTCGCGCACCATCACCGAGCCGGTGATCCGGTCCTCGTGCGCGGGCCACGGCGCCGGGGCCGCTTTCGGAAGAGTAGCGATCGCCTCGGCCACCGACTTGTTGGCGCGCAGCTCCAGGTCCGCGCGCGTGCCCACGGGTGCCGCGATACCGCCGCCCTCCGCCTTCATGGTGACGGGCGGGCGGTCCATGTACGCGGGGTAGGTCAGCGTCATCCGCGTATCGACCACCGCGGCCGCGTCGACCACCTCGGCGCGTCCCCGGTCCGAGATCCCATCCCCGGAGGTTGCGTAATACTGCACCGGCTCCGTGAGCTGGGCGAAGTGGTACGTGAAGCGGCGATCACGGCCCGCGTGCAGCTCCGCCGTGCTCCAGTGCCCCTCGCCGATTCGGTAGTGGAGGCGGGCGCGTGAACTCCACCGCCCTTCCTCACGGATGGAAACGTCGAGGTCGGAGCCGCGGAGGATCTTTCCGCGAATGGGGGAGACCTGAACGCGCGTATCCCGCCACACGGGAGCGTTCGAGAGCGCCATCCGCGAGAGATACCGCCCGAACGCCGGGCCGGCCAGGAGCAGGTGGAGGAGCAGAAGCAGGAAGACCAGCCCGAAGCCGGTTCCCGCACGGAGCACTCCCAGCAGGCGGAACGCGGCCCGGAAGTTCAGTGAGCCGGCAACCCGGTGGGCCTCCTCTTGAAGGTCTTCCAGCAGTGCCGGCGAGTAATACTTCAGGTCGTCCGGCGCCGCATGGGCGAACTCCACGGCGGAGAGCAGCCGCTCCCGCAGCTCCGGGTACCGGCGCTCCACCATCGCGGCCACCTGTTCGTCCGGCATCCTGCGGAAGAGGGGACGCAGCACCAGCAGCAGGAGGCCGACGCAGAAGACGGCTCCCAGCACACCCCACACCGCCCGGCGGGTCTCGGTGGAGAAGACCAGAAACCGATCCAGGTAGAAGCAGAGGACGAAGCCCAGCAGGCACGCGGCGAGAGTCCACAACAGGCCTTCGCCGGCCAGGACGGCACGCCAGTAGCCGCGTGCGCGGGCTACCTGCGCGGTCAATGCCATCTGTGCCATTGGCGCTTCTCCGGTAATCAGTGCTCCGTGCCAGCCGGGCCGGCAGGGGAACGACGGGGACGCACCATCAGCCGGGCGTCCGGAAAGCTGCGGGGAGCTGCAGCGGGCACGGGAACAACGCTCCCCTGGGCCGCTTCAGACGCCCATCGGATGACGTCCAGTGTCCCGTGAATGGAGGCAAGTCGGATCGATCGTTGTCCCTTAGACGGCCGCCTCACTCCGGGGTTTCACCGCCGCGAGAAGCCGGGTGATTGAGTTATTCGGTCGTTGGGAGCGACGCCCACAATTGCGTGGCACCGCACCCGCTCACCGCACCGAATCTCCGCACCCAATCTCCCCACGGCGGGGACCATCACCAAACAAAAGAATACGCTTCGCGAAGCCGTCCGCCGCAGCGCGCTCTGCGCGGCGTCAGCCGCCCATCCCGAGCCGGAGCCAACCCGCCTCGGCCAGCGACTGGAGCGTTAGCCACGACCCTAGAAAGAAGAGCACGGCGCCGCTCACGGCCGGCATCGCCCGCACCCATGGACTCTCCTCATTGAAGCGAGCGACGAAGTCCTTGGCTTTCACCATCAGAATTCCGATCGCCACCAGCACCGCCGCGAGGCCGACGCTGAACGCGGCGATCAGCGCCAGGCCGAAGGGGATATTCTGCAGGTTCACCGCCGCGATCAGGATGGCGAGCGCGTCAAAGCACGGGACGATCCCGCCCGCGACGCCCAACCCAATGAGGTCCCACTTCGTGGCCGGGCGCGACCGCGAACGCTGCGGCGCCGGAGCGTACTCCTCGAGCGGGGCATCGCCGGGCGGCCGCCGCTCACCCGCTGCTCCGCTGTGCGCCCGCGTACCCTCGACCGACGGCCCATGCTCGTGCGCGTGAGAGTGCCCATGGGAGTGCGCGTGTACATGGCTCAGCGCATCGAGGCCGTGCGAATGCCCGCCGGGGCCTGCGTGCGCGTGACCCGGCATCGGGCGGATCCCGTAGTAAGCGAGCAGCCCACGCTGGAAGAGCCAGAACCCCATTCCTACCACGAGCACGCCCGACAGCACGCCGAGCCACTGGCCCACGGCTTCCGCCCGGATCCGGGAGGTGAGCCAGAGACAGAGGAAACCGAGTATATAGACGCCCAGCGTGTGGGTAATCGTCACCACGACGCCCAAAAGCACCGCGTCCCACGCGGTTCCCCGGGACCCGATGAGATATGCGCCGACCATCGCCTTGCCATGGCCGGGAGTGAGTGCGTGCGCCATTCCGGCCAGCACCGCCGCTCCGAGACCGAGCAGCATCAGCCCCAACGAAAGTCGCTTTCCGAGAAAACCCTTGAGCCGCTCCGTCTCGGCGTGATCACCGCGAGGCGCCGCGTAGACCACGGCGCCCCACTTCGGAAAGAGCGGCGCGCGGCGAAGGTCCAGGCGGTCGAGCTCCCGGTTCCCAGCCGGCGCCTCGCCCGGTGCCGCCGCACGCTCGGCGCCGGGCGGGGTGCCGGATGCGGCGGACGGAACAGTGAGCGGCGTGTTGGAGAGCGATAGCCCGGGGAGCAGCGCGGGCGCGGCCCCGGGGGCGCTCTCCCGGCTGCGTCCGCTCGCGCCGGCTTCGGGACGCCGGCTCACAGGGGCGGCCGGCCGGAGGAGCAGCTCCACCTTGCGCCCGTCCGCGCTCGGCACCGGCTTCGCGGCGCTCATTCCCTCCACACGAACGTCCGGATCCGGGAAGACGCCCCGGAAGTGCGGCCATGTCTCATCACGCAGCGAGATCAGCAGGCCGCTGTCCGTCGGCGTCGGAAGGGGCGCCGTCAGGCGAAGTTTAATGGCGGGGAAGCTCCCGCCGAAGAACTCCTGGAATGTGGGAAACTCCTGCGCTTCCAGTGTCAAGGGCACCCGGCGCCCCTCGACCTCCAGCGAGAGCCCGGAGGCGATCTCCCGCGCGCTCCGGAGCTGTTCCTCGGGCGTGAGCTGGTGATCCCCATCGCGATCAAACTGGGGCCACACGCTCTGGACGAGGAGACCTCCCACCACCGTCGCGTGCTCCACGGTCAGCCGTCGCGGCTCCGCCCGCAGCCAGAGGTAGTGGTAGATGTTCGCCTCATTGGCCGGATGCGCGGAGGCGCCCCGCGGCGCGAGAAGACCCGCCATACTCAGGAGCACCAACGCCCAGGACCACCGCTTCCAGAACACACGTACCTCCCCGTGGCGGCGTCCCCGCCCACGGAATGCCTACGCTATTGTGACGCCTCCGGTTTCGCAGTGCGCAGCGTCCGCTGATTCGCCCGCCGCGCCTCACTCCGTCCGTCCGCGCCCGGCGTCCGTTCTCCACCACGGATACAGCCACGTATAATCTAGGGAAGATGCGGCCCTCCTGCATTGCCTCCGTTCGCCGTCCCGCGCCCGACGGGGCCGCGCCGAGCTCCTGATGCGTCCTCTCACCCTGCTCGCGCTCTGGCAGCTGAAGAACACGCTGCGCACCACCCTGACGCAGCCGCGCAAGCTGATCCCGTTCCTGGTATTCGCGGCGTACGTGGCGCTGCAGCTCTTCAATGCCGCCATGGTTGCCACGGTCCACGGCGGCGCACCGCCCGGAGCGGAGCGGCTGCTCGCCGGAAGCGAGGGGATGATCGCGTCGGCCGCCTTCATCCTCCTCGTCCTGCTGGCGCTGACTATTCTCGACACCGGCTTCTCCGGCGGCTTCCTGGCGTTCACGCTGCCCGACGTAGACTACCTCTTCCCTTCACCCATTTCCCGGCGGCTCGTGCTGGCCTACCGCCTGCTCACCAAGACGGGCCTCTCCCTGATCCAGGCCACGTTTCTGTTCTATTTCCTGGTCTGGAAGCCGCTGGACATCATTGCCCCGGACCGCTATTCCGCCGGCGACAAGGTGGCCGCGCTGCTGGCGACGGCCCTATGCATCGGCGGATATGCCAACCTCGCCTTTCTCTGCAAGCTGATCTTCGGCTTCGGAAAAAGGAGGACCGTGCGGGCGTGGCTGCTCGGCGGCGTGGCCCTGATTCTGGGCGCTGCCGTGTACGGATACTGGCGCGCGGGAGTGTTCGGATTGGAGAAGCTCGCCGGTCTCCAGGCACTCGGGCTGCTCTTCTTCCCGTGCCGGCTGGCCGCCAACTCGATCGCCGGCCCGCTGCTTCGGGACGATGCGTGGACACCGGTGCCCACGCTGGGCCTGTTCTACCTGGTGACGGCGGCCCTGCTGTTCTCGCGGCGAGAGAACTTCTACGAGGCCTCCCTGGAGGGAACGGAGCGGTTCGCGCGGCGGCTGCAGGCAGCGCGCGAGCAGAACTGGGGCGCCATCTTCGGCGCGGGCTCCGGAGCGGCTCCCCGGGCGCGGGCACTTCGAGACGAGCATCCATATGCGGTGCCTCCGTTCGGGCGAGGCGCCGTGGCGCTCTTCTGGGCGCACCTCGCGGCGGCGGCAAAGCGACCGACCGCCAATTTCCTGCTGCCGGCCGCGGCAGGAGTGGGACTGGCGCTGTTCGCCACGGCGTACGTTCCGCACCGGTTTTCGGCGATCGTCACCGGAGGCGTCTGCGCGTACGTGATGTTCTTTCTTACCATCAGCGGCATCGCCGTCTTCCGGCAAGGGATCCAGCGGCAGCCGCTCGTCCGCTCTCTACCCCTTACCAACTGGGGCGCGGTGCTCGCCGACGTGCTGCCGCGCACGCTGCTCTGCAGCGTGACGCCCGCCGCGGCAGGACTAACCCTCCTGCCGACCCGCGCCGAGCACGCCGGAGAGGTCGCCGCGCTGCTCGGGCTCTACCTCCCGGCAGCTCTTCTCGGCCTGAATCTCGTGCAGTACGGACTGGCGCTGGTCTACCCGGAGAGCCAGGACAAGTTCCAGCAGATGCTCGCCGGGTTCATCAGCCTCTTCCTGAATGGCTTCGCCGCGGCGTTCCTCGCGCTGCTGCTTGTCCTGCCGCGCGCCCTGCACGCCCCGCCCTGGCTCTCGGCCCTCACCTTCCTCCTGCCGGTGGTGGCGGCCGACGGTGCACTGCTGCTGCTTGTCGCGTGGCTCTACCGCCGCTTCGAGCCGAGGCGCTAGCCCCGTCCGGCCAGAGCAGCGCGCCGCGCGATCGGCTCGTGGAGAGGCGGCGTTCGCGTGGCTGCCGGCACCGCGAACAGGGGCGCGTAGGCCCGGCTGCCGCCCGTTCACCAACCAGACCCCTTTTCCAAGGCGGGGACCGGGTGGTATGCTCATCCTGTTGTCCTTTCGGCACGAACTCTCAACCATGGGTG
>CAYQDT010000211.1:2437-6497 GCA_964416225.1 uncultured bacterium | reverse complement strand
AGGGCCGCCGCGGCGGCCAGGAGCAGCCCGGCCCGCAGCCAGGCGCGGCGGGTGCGCCGCCAGGTTTTGATCGGGTGCATGGGTCCTCCATGGGCCAACGCGCCGATAGTGTCTAAGATCTGAGGAGCGCGGTCCATTACTGTGTTAAGCACGCCGCATAAAGGAGCCTTCGTCGGTTATTGTCATTCAGCTAAAAAATGGCAGTGCACGTATGGCGGCGGGGACGAGCTGGCCGGAAGGGGTCCGTGCGGCTCCCCGCGTCGGGCGGGCGGTGCGCAGCGTCCGAAACCGAGGGCGCGGCCGGGGACGGAAAGGACGCGCGACGACGGGGAAGCGCCGGTCGGATGGACCTCGCGCCCGGGGCGGGCTTGAGGGGAGGGATGCGTCGGCCGCCACCACACCGGCGCCTCCCCGCTCCAGGTTTCCGGTGAGCGGCTCCCGCCACGCGGGTCAGGGTGCCGGGAGGTTCTTCGCCGCCAGGCTGTGATCGGAGCCCCCGGCAATACTGGCGACGTTGGTGAGGAAGCCGGAGGGATCCGCCGGGTCCCGCACCGGCACTGCCGGCTCCGCGCGCGGTGGTGTAGACGGTGAAGGCGCCGGGCCAGGAGACCAAGCCCACGATACCCCCGATCCCGGCCTTCTACCTTCCCGACGGCACGCTACGCCCGGACGCGCCATGTTACGTCAACCGCCGCGCGGACGACGGGCTGTACGCTACCCTCTCGGCCAGCGAGCTGTGCTACGTCCTTACCTCCCGCCCGATAGGGAAGTCGTTGCTGATGGCCCGCCCGGCCGCGCGACTGCGCCGGGAGGGGTGCGCGCAGTGGTCGACCATACGGTGATCGGGCAGAACCTCACCGCCGAGCAGTGGTGTCGGGGCATCCTGTGCGTGATTGGGGAGCAATTGGGCTGCGAGGCCGAGCCGGCCGACTTCGCCCAGAGCGCGCAGCGTCTCCGCGGGCCAGAGACCGTCCCGATCCACGGCCTCGCGGTGCGGCAGCGCGGTCTCCCGCGCTACCTGCTCGGCCAGCGCACGAACCGTCTGTAGCTCGTTGATGGAAGTAGGCATGGGACGTCGGGGATGGGCAAGCGCTCGGGGCGTTGCCACAGCTATGATACCCCAAGGGAGAAGCGGGGAGATCGCCTGGTCCGGCGGTTGCCCTCCGTATGCCGAGGAGCCGTCGGGCGCGTAGAATGTGCCGCAGATCGGCACGCCGTACCGGAGCGACGCCCGCGAGCCGCCGCGGCGGTGGCGCCGACGGCTCGCGGCGATTCCCCCCACTCGCACCTCGCCCTTCCGGCAGGCACCGCACGCGCGGCAGGGTGTCGGTACAGCGCGCGCGCCGTTTGACGGACGGACCGCACGTCCGAGTGGGGGCGCCGCCCGGGTCCTTCGGCCGATGGCTTGCGTCCGGTCCGGGGATCGCCGGGCGCCGCCGAGCCGGCTCTCGAACCGGGCCACGGCTCCGCCCGGCCGGCTAGCCGGCCCGGTCTGCCGCAGCCGCACTCGCGCGCTGCTCCGCCGCTCGCCAGCGCTGCTCCATCTCCAGGTGGTCCAGCGCGGCCGAGAGGCTGGCCGCCAGACTCGCCAGCACTTCCGGCGCCTGCGCGGGCAGTTCGTGTCGCCAGAACGCCACCAGCACGCCGTGCAGGCGCTCGCGCCCCAGCAGCGGCAGGATCGCCGTGGACCGGAGCCCGAGGCGCTGGAGCCAGAGCTGATCGAACTGCAGGTCGTCTCCGGCCGTGACGCCCATGAAGGGCCGCCGGTAGCGCGCCACCCACGCAATCTTGTAGGAGTGGAGACTCGTCTCGAACTGCTCCGGCAGCCCGATACTCGCGTCCGTGTCCAGTCCGAACGCCCCGTGCCGCTCCAGGCGCACGCCGCTTCCCTGCGGATCCAGCCAGATCCCGCCCACGCGGGCGCCCAGCTCTCCGCGCAGCGTCTCCAGGACGGTTTGCAGAATCTCATCCCGCGCGTGCAGGGACGCCAATCGCGCCGCGGCACGATTCATCGCCCGCAGCAGGCGCGTGGCGCTCTGCTGTTCTTCCTGCTCCTCCCGCAGTTGGGCGCTCGCCTCTTGCAGCTCCGCGTTCGCCTCCTGCAGCTCGGCGTTCAGCGTCTGCAGCCGGTCTCGCTCGCGGGCCAGCTCGACGGCGAGCTCTTCTGCTTCGCGCCGCGCCGCCTCCGCGTCACCGTGCGCCTTCTGCTCCCGGATCAGCAGCCGCTCCCGCTCCGCCTCCACCCGCTTCCGCTGGGTCACATCATGCATCGTGAGCAACCAGCCGCTCACCGTCCCGTCCGGGGCGCGAAGCTGCGCGGGATAGACCAGGGCGTGGAAGCGGGTGTCGTCCTTGCGCCGCTGCAGCATCTCCAGGCCCAGAGCGGGTATCTTTCCGGCGAGTATTTCCCGGAAGATACCAGAGATCCGCTCGCGCTCCTCAGGCGGCCAGTAGACAAAGGGCGGAGTGCCTCCGAGCAGCTCCTCCTCGTTCCATCCGAGCATCCGGCAGAACGCGGGGTTGACGTACGTCTGCCGCCCCTCGGCGTCGATCGCCGCTACGCCGGCCGTCATGGAGCCCTCGATGGCCCGGCGCATTACCATCTCCCGCTCTACCCGCGCCAGTGCTTCCCGGCGCTCGGTGATATCGATGCAGGTGCCGATCCACTCGCGCGGCGTGCCGTCCTCGCCTAGCACCGCTACCCCGCGCGCATGGAAGTACCGGTACGTGCCGTCCAACAGGCGCATTCGGTACTCGGTGTCGTAAACACCGTGGCTCCGCACCGCCTCGAGCCACGCGGCACGTGCGCCGTCACGGTCTTCCGGATGCAGATCCTCCAGCCAGCCGTGGCCCTGAAGCCCCTCCATACTGCGGCCCGTCAGCGCGCGCCAGCCAGGCATGTCTCCCACCACCTCACCGGCGGCGTTGGTGTGCCACACCACCTGCGCGGAGGCCTCGACCAGGGAGCGGTAGCGCTGCTCGCTCAGGCGATAGGCAGCCTCCGCCTCGCGTGCCCGCTGGTAAACCCGCGCGTTGTCGATGCCGATGGCGGCCTGTACCGCGATGCCGCTTACCATCCGCTCATGCTCCGGACGGAACCGACCCGCTTCGGGATGCCCGAAGAATAGCCCACCCACCACCTCGCCCGAGCGGGAGACCACCGGCACGGCCAGGAAGCTCCGCACGGGGAGGTGCCCCTCCGGCATGCCGTGATACGGCGCATTCTTCCCGTAGCGCGAGTCCCGCGTTACGTCGTCGAGGCGCAGAACGCCTGTCCCCCGGAAAATCGGCTGAAAGATCCCCGTGGCGCGCGGCATCGGGAATTGGGAGAACGCCTCCCGGGAGGCGCCGGAGAGCGCGTAGAGCGGATACATCTCACCCGCCTCGTTCTGCACGTGGTAGAAGAACGCCCCGAACGCAGCGCCGGTGAGCGCCGTCGCCTCGTCCGTCACGCGCTGGACCAGCGGCTCCAGCTCCAGCTCCGCGGAGATGGCCTGGCCGATGCGGCGCACCGTCTCCGCCTCCTCCCGCAGCAACCGCAGTTCGGCTCCGCGCTGGAGCAGTTCTTCGTTGGTGACCTGCAGCTCTTCGTTCGCCCGTTCCAGGTTTGCCCGCTGCCGCTGGAGGTCTGCGGTGAGCGCCTCCGCCTCCGCCCTCGCCGCCTGCTCTCGCGCCAGCAATCCCTCCATCTCCTGCTGCGCCCGCTTGCGGTCGGAGATCTCCCGGTAGATCGAAAGCACGCCTTCGGGTGACGGGAAGATGTCGTTCTCGAACCATGCCTGAAACCGGGGGTAGTACGTCTCCAGGTGGAGCGGCCGGTTCTCCTCGACGGCGCGGAACAGCTCCTGGGCGCTTTCCAACTCCCGCGCGTCAGGGTACTCGTCCCAGAACACCTTTCCCAGCAGTTGCTCCCTCGTAGCTCGAACGGCACGCGCTCCTGCCTCATTGATGTAGATCACCCGCCAGTCCCGGTCGAGGATCATCAGCCCGTCCGTGATGCTGTCGAGGCTGGTGAGCAGAGTTTTGGTGGTTGGCATGGGAGCGATCAGGTGGGGAATGG
>CAYQDT010000211.1:0-2427 GCA_964416225.1 uncultured bacterium | reverse complement strand
CCTCCGCCGTGGCATCCGGTCTTCAAAGAGTATCATATGGGCCGGTCCCGGCAGGACCGTCCGTACGCTTGCCGTACGCGCCGCCGGTCCCCTCCGCGGCGCCCGCCCGTGCTTCATGCGGGGCAGCCGGCACTCAAGCGGATCAACCGTGATCGGTCCGGAGGCATCACCCGAAGGCACGGAGCAGCCATTCGATCAACCACGGCAAATCCCACAGTCACGCACGCGCTCTCGCGTCGATTCGAGTGACGATTCTTGATCAACCACTCACGGCGCGGTGAGGTCCCGCGCGCAGCGAAACCCCATGTGGTTGGTGGCGCTGTCCGGGGTGGTCTTGTTGCGGGCCGCCACCCGGTAGCCGCGGCAGTAGCACTCCGCGCAGAGGAAGGAGCCGCCACGGATCACCCGCTCGGTGCCCGCGTCCGGTCCCGTTGGGCTATCCGTGGGGCTGACGCGGTAGTAGGCCGGGTTGAACCAGTCCGCGACCCATTCCCAGGCATTGCCGGCCATGTCGTAGAGGCCGTAGCCGTTCGGCGGGAAGCGGCAGACGGGCGCCAGGCCGCGGTACCCGTCGCCTCCCTCGTCCCGCTTCGGGAAGGGGCCCTGCCAGAAGTTGGCCTGGTACTTTCCGCCCGGAGTGAGGTCGTCGCCCCAGACGTACGTCTTGCCTTCCAGGCCGCCGCGCGCCGCGCGCTCCCATTCCGCCTCGGTCGGGAGCCGCTTTCCCGCCCACCGCGCGTACGCCACGGCATCCTCCCACGCGACCTGCACCACCGGATAGCGATCCTTCCCCCGGATCTCGGAGCCGGCCCCTTCCGGGTGCCGCCAGTCCGCGCCGTCCCTCTTCTCCCAGCCGTGCGTCCGAAAGCTGAAGACGCCGGACCACCCCCAGCGCTCGGCGACCGTCCGGTAGCCGGTGACCTCCACGAAGCGGCGGAACTGCGCGTTCGTGACTTCGTGGACGTCCAGGTAGAACGGGCGCACGGTGACCGGATGGGCCGGCGCCTCGTACGGCAGGCCCCGGTCCGTCCCCATGCGGAAGGTGCCGCCCGGAATGCGGACCATCTCCGCGGGGGCAGGCGCGGCGGCGCGCACCCGGGTGCAGCCGGGCAGCGCGCCGAGCAGCGCGAGACCGGCGAGGAGCACCGGAGCCACGGCGAGGTGGGGGGGAAGCGGGCGGATCGACATGGGAGCGGTGGAGCGGAAGCAGGCTCTTACCTTAGCATAGCCCCGGAACGCCGCGCCGGGTTCCCGCAACGGGCGCCGCCCACCGATTGAACCGGGCCGGGCGCCCGCCCCGTCTCGAAAAGCACCGGGTGGAGGAGGAGAGGAGAGCAGCGCCGTCCGACGATCAGCCTGGAGCCGGAAGGTGTCGCATGGTGGCAGAATTGCCCGCTTTCTTCCGAATCCAGGCAAACACCGGCTATAACTGCCCGGATCTGAATCTTTCGTGGGCCTGCCCGCGTGCCGATCATTCAACCGCCCGGGTGGTATGCCCGGTCGGGGTGCCGTGGGCAGGGCTCAGGGGACGAGCTCTCCGCAGGTACCGGCTCGTCTCACGCGTGCGAAAGGAGCTCGCATTGGGTACCCGAACCTGGACCGGCCCGGCCCTCGCCGCGTCGGCCCTTTCCCTCTTCCTCGCGGCGCCCGCGGTCCAGAGCGCCTCAAACGTCCGGATCCTGGTCGACGGCCAGTCCGTGAGCCTTCCCCAGACGGGTGAAACGGTGCGCCAGGCGCTCTCCGACGCCCACGTCTCCCTCTCCAGCGAGGATGAGGTCCAGCCGGCCCTCGACCAGGCGATCCCGAGCGGCGGCGTCATCCGCGTCTCGCGGGTGCAGTTCAGCGAGGCGACCGTGGACCTGAAGATCCCTTACCGGACGATTGTCCGGAGCGCCAGCCGCGGAAACAACCCGTACCACCCCACGGTGACCGGCGAGGGCCGCAACGGTCTGAAGCGGGTGACCTTCCGCGTGAAGCTGGTGGACGGCAAGGAAGTGGAGCGCGTCGCGACGGGCGAGCAGGTGGTCCGCGAGGCGGTGCCGCAGATCGTCACGTCGCGGAACCCGCGGGTGCTGGGCTCCCGGGGCGCCTACGCGGGCCGGCGCACCTTCACCGCCCTCGCCACGGCGTACGACCCGGGTCCGGGAAGCTGCGGCAAGTTTGCCAACGGGCGAACGTGCAACGGGAAGCGAGCCGGGTACGGCATCATCGCCGTGGACCCGAAGCTGGTGCCGCTCGGCGCGAAGCTGTTCGTCCCCGGCTACGGCTACGGCATCGCCGCGGATGTCGGCGGCGCCATCAAGGGGTATCACGTCGACCTGGGGTTCAACTCGCGCCCGGGCGCCCGGGCCTGGGGGAAGCGCTGGGTGACCGTGCAGATTGTGGAGTGACCCCGAGGCGGGTAGGATAGGGGCGAGCCCGGCCCCC
>CAYQDT010000210.1:2785-6504 GCA_964416225.1 uncultured bacterium | reverse complement strand
GGGATTTCCGTCTATGGGACTCCGCGTTGAATCTGGTCGTCCCGCCTCTTGCGGAGCTCGCGGCGCTCCTGCTGGCGTGGGGGGTCGTCCTGGTGATCGGGCAAATAGCCGGCTGGCTGCCGGATTCGCGGCCGTGGTATGGCGCGCTCGGAGGCTCCGCGCTCCTGATGGCCCTGTACGTGCTGGGCGGTTTCTACCTTGCCGGCGCTTCATCCACGGCTTTTCGCGCCCTATTTTTTGCACCAATCTATGCGCTCTGGAAGTTTATCCTGTACGGAGGGATGCTGCTCCGGAGGGTGGGGCGTTCGGGCTCCGGAGGACCGGAGTGGGTGCGCACAGCGAGAGCGGTGATCGTTGTGCGGGACGAGGCGGAGGCCGCCCCCGGACCTGCCGTGGAAACGACCTGATGAAGCTGGTCCTCTTGATCCTCTTTTACGCGGTCGCCGCGGGTCTGACCGTGCGCCGCTTCACCCCGACCGTATGGGCGATCACCGGCGTGTGGATCACGCTGGTGGTGACGTACTCCTATTACTTCCCGTGACAGTCCCGGTGTGATGCGGAAAGGCCTACAAGTCGGAATCGGCGTGGTCCTCGCTGCGGGTGCCCTCACGGCGCTCGCGACGGTGCAGGTTCTTCAGGGACACGGCCGTCTCCATGAACTGGCCCGAGTCGCTTACCGGAAATACCGGGATACCGGCCTTCAGCCAGCGCGCGTCGCCGCCCAGGAACGGGCCGACAACCCGATCCTGATTTTCGAGGACACGTTGACGGCCGGTTGGCAGGACTGGTCCTGGGCCGAGCACCGCGTGGTCCCGGCACCCGAAGGAGCGGACGGGCGGCATGCGTTGATGCTGGTACCCGAAGGCTATAAGGGACTGTACCTCCACCACGAGCTCCTGAGCACCACCGGCTACGGCACGCTGGAGTTCTATGTGCGCGGCACCGCGCGCGTGAACGTCAAGGTGGCGGATGGCGATGGGCAGTTCGGCCCGCCCGCCCCACTCTTCAACTATGTCGCCGCCGATCCCCGGCCGACTGGAGCCTGGCGAGCCGTCCGCATTCCCCTCGCGGCATTGGGTCTTCGCAGATCCGGCAGCGCCATCAGCGGCATCGTTTTTCAGGCGGCCGCGGAGGCCCGGGAACCGTCTCTCTACCTGGACCACATCACGCTGCAGCCGGATCTAAGCCTGCCGTCCGCCCCAACAGAGGCGACGGTTACCGTGCGGGTGGATGCCGCCGCGGATCGGCACGCGATTTCCCCCTCGATCTACGGCATGGCATTTGCGCCCGGCGACTACCTGCGAGACTTAAGGTTGGGACTGAACCGGTGGGGGGGGAACGACAAGAGCCGCTACAATTGGGCGCACGGCAACGCGGTGAACGCCGCGCGTGACTGGCGCTGGGCCAACCGGCCGGCTATCGATGGACCGGTTCCCACGCGCCCTTCTTCCGCGGCGGACGCCTTCACGGCCGCGAATCGGGCCGCCGGTGCCGAGACGCTGCTCACGATCCCCACGATTGGCTGGGTTGCCAGGGATTCCGATCAGCGCCACACGTCCCGCAACGTGCCCGGACACGGCGGGTCAGCCCTACCCGGGACCGACGGCGCCATCGCTGGCTACGACCCCGCAGAGAATCGCCTGCGCACGAGCGTTCGCTCTCGGCCGCGGAAGGGTGTGCCGTTTTCGGACGCTCCCATCGCAACGGCGGGAGGCATTTTTCAGGACGAGTGGGTGCATCACCTGCTCCGGCAGTTCGGGAGTGCCGGCTCCGGCGGAGTCCGATTCTACGCTATGGGCAATGAGCCCGATCTCTGGGACCAGACGCACACCGATATCCATCCCGCGCGGCTCGGCTATGACGACACCCTCGGTGAGTTCCTGGAGTATGCCTCCGCCGTGAAGGACGTCGACCCAACGGCACAGGTTACCGGACCGGTGTGCTCCGGATGGACGAGCTACGAGTACTCGGCGCTCGATCGCGGTAACGACAACTTCCGAACGCATGCCGAGCGAAAGCGGCACGCGGATGCTCCCTTCCTGCCCTGGTTTTTGAAGCAGGTGCGAGCGCATGACGAGAAGGTAGGGCGCCGCTCGCTCGACGTCCTGGACGTGCACTACTACCCGCAGGGGACCGGGCTGTACGGCGGTGCGACGGACCAGGGGAGCCGGGCGCTCCGGCTGCGCTCCACCCGCTCGCTCTGGGATCCCACTTACATCGATGAGTCGTGGATCGGGCAGCCCGTCCGCCTGATCCCGCGCCTGAAGGAGTGGATCGCCGCAGGGTACCCGGGCACCCGGCTCGGTATCACCGAGTGGAACTTCGGCGCGGATCAAGATATCAACGGCGCCCTGGCGATCGCGGACGTACTCGGTATCTTCGGACGCGAGGACGTATATCTCGCGAATTATTGGGCCTATCCCGCCAAGGGATCTCCAGGCTACCTGGCTTTCAAGCTGTACCGGAATGCGGACGGACAGGGGACCGGCTTTGGAGACGAGTCTTGCCGGGCCACCACCTCCGACGAACGCGTGGCCTGCTACGCCGCGACCGATACCCGCTCCGGAGCCCTTACCGTGATGCTGGTGAACAAGTTCTCCAGGGCAACAGTCACCGCGCCGGTCACGCTCACCGGCTGGACCGGCCGAGGCGGAGCCATCCAGGCCTGGAGCCTCTCCGCACGAGAGCCCACCGCGCTCTCGCCACGGCTTCAGCCGCGCGTGCGTGACGGCCGGACGGAGCTGACTCTGCCGCCGTCATCCGCCACTCTCGTGCGTCTTCTCGATACAGGAACCGGCCGATGACGAACGCCTGTGCCTCGAACCTGACCTCCCTGTCCTCCGACGAGTTCGGGGAGCTGGCTCGCCGCCGCGAGATCCGCTTTCTCCTGGGAAGCGCGCTGTTCGCCGTCCTGGCGGGCTGTCCGATGGCGCTTGGAGTCAAGCTCTTTCCGGTCACGTTAGTACTGGCCGTCACCATTCCCTTTCTGGTGCTGCTCTGGCATCGGCCGGAGATCACCCTCTACGGGGTCTTCGGGGCGGCCTGTCTGTTCGAACTCCAGCTAACGGGTGCGCGCGATGCCCTGACCGATCGGATGCCTCTATTCTGGAACGTGAACACCATCTTCCAGGTCTACGGGCACATCAACTTCAAGGCGCTTCCCTTCAACCCGATCGAGCTGTTACTCGGACTGACCGGTCTCCTTTCGCTGGTGCGTGCCGTGTACACCCATACGCTGCGCATTGATGCGGGAACCCTCTTTCGGCCCATCTGCATCTATCTCGCGTTCGTGATCCTGGGAATGGCCAACGGTTGGGCGACCGGAGGGGACTCCAAGATCATTCTGATGGAGGTCCGGGCGCAATTTCTTTTCCTGGTGGCGTATCTAATCGGCGTCAAGCTCGGGCAGAGCCCGCGCGCGCTCCAAGCTCTCCTCTGGACCACCGTGATCAGCATCGGCCTGAAGGGGCTGCTCTATGCTTTCCGGCGCCACGTCACGATGGCGGGTCTTCCCCTTCCGGACCAGGGAGTGGGCTCGCATGAAGAAGCCTTCTTCTTCGACGCGTTCGAGGCCCTGTTGATGGTCTGGATGATCTTCGGGGTCCAGCCGCGGCTGCGGCGCTGGATGCTCTGGCTGCTGCCCGTGGTAATTCTCGGCAACGTTGCATGCAACCGACGTGCGGCCACGGCCGCGCTCGCCATTGCGGCTATTATTCTGC